>JBFFIL010000131.1:0-4851 GCA_041556535.1 Acidimicrobiia bacterium
GCCCGCGTTGGCGAGGTCTTTGGTCTCGGCGAGGCCTTCGCTGTGTATGTCGGAAGCCGTCACATGTGCGCCTCTGGCGAGAAGTCCGAGCACGAGCTGTCGGCCGATGCCGCTGCCGCCACCCGACACCGCGAGGACTCTGTCCCTAAGTCTCATCCCATCTCCTTGTCTCCGAGCGAGGCCGCCTTCGAGACACCAGCAAGCGGGAGACGGCCCGACTTTCGTCCTCTCGCCTTACCAAACGCTCTAGGGACCATATCCGGTCCCTGGAGCCTTAGGTTTGCAGGATGCGCCAGACCTGCTCGGGCGTGATCGGGATCTGGACCGGGGCGCCCCCCAGGGCGTTGGACACCGCATTGACCACGGCGGGTGTCGACCCTATCGCGCCGGCCTCGCCGATCCCCTTGGCTCCGAGAGGATTGGTCGGAGTGGGAGTCACAGTGCCGTCCAGCCCGAACAGCGGCAAGGACGTCGCGGTCGGAATCAAGTAGTCCATAAGTGAGGATGTCACCAGATTCCCGTCAGGGTCGTAGTCGACCTTCTCCCAAAGGGCCTGTCCGATGCCCTGTGCCAGACCCCCGTGGCGCTGGCCATCGGCAAGCATCGGGTTGATGATGTTTCCTGCGTCGTCGACCGCCCACATTCGATCCAGCGACACTCTGCCCGTATCCGGGTCGATCTCCACCACGGCCAGATGCATCCCATAGGGGAAGTTGAGGCCGCCCGACCTCAGGTGGATCTCCTCGTCCAAGCCAGGCGTCAGGTCCTTTGGCACGTTGCCTCTCATGGCGGCAGTGACGACCTCTTTCCACGTGACGGAGACGTCGGTGCCCGCCACCGAAGCCCTTCCTCCCTCCAGCACGATGTCGGCGGCGGATGCCTCGAGGAGGTGACCCGCTATCGCTCGTGCCTTTGTGGCGACCTTCTCTGCAGCGGCGTGGCTAGCCGCTCCGCCCTGCGCAATCGATCGTGACCCTGACGTTCCCCATCCATACGGCGAGGTGGCACTGTCCCCCTGCTCGACTCTCACGAGCGAGATGTCAAGCCCGAGAACGGAGCAGACCAGCTGTGCAAACGCGGTGCGGTGCCCCTGGCCTTGGTCGAGTGTCTCGACGAACGTCGTCACCGACCCATCGGCGTGGACCTGGACCCGGGCGGCGCCCCAGCTCTCGAAGCCGCACACTTCCACGTAGGCGGCCACACCGACGCCCATGATCCGCCCGGCCTCACGAGCCTCTCTCTGCTCTCGGATCAGGCCTTCGTAGTCACACACCTCCAACAGCCGGTCGAGCGTCTTCTCGTACTCACCGGTGTCGTACTTGTAGCCCCTCATCTCGGCGCCGCCGGACGAGTGGTAGGGAAACTGGTCGGCCGGGATGAAGTTGCGCCGCCTCACTTCGGCCGGGTCCACGCCCGCCGCGCTCGCCACCGCATCGACGGCGCGCTCGATGGTCAGCGTCGCCTCCGGGCGCCCCGCTCCCCGATAGATCCCCCTCGGTGCGCGATTGGTCCACACCCCGCGCATCCGCCACCCGTAGACCGGTATCGAGTAGTTGCCCGTCCCCATCCGGGGAGTGATCTCCATGTTTGAGAGGTAACGGTGCCTGCACCCCAGATCGATGAGGCTGTCGACCCACAGGCCCTCGATCTTTCCTGTGGGGTCGGCCACGACCTCATACTCATGCATCTGGGCCCGGCCGTGCCCTATTGCCAGCATGTGCTCCCGTCGCGTCTCTATCCACTTGACGGGCCGTGTGGTCTTCATGGCGGCGATCACGGCCAGGTAGTCCTCCTCGGCGAGGTCGAACTTGCAGCCAAAGCCACCGCCGACGAACGGCGTGATCACCCTCACCCGCGCCTGGGGCAGCCCGAAGTCCGCGGCCAATTGCTCCTGCATCAATTGGGGGGCCTGCGACGAGAGATGAACGGTTAGCCCGCCGTCCTTCCACTCGGCGAGGATCGCCCGATTCTCCATCGGAGCTGGTGCGACCCGAGGATGCTCGACGACACCTTTGATCCGGATCGCCCCGTCCAGGGCATCGAATGCCTCGCGGTCACCCTTGGCGCGGTCGTAGGCGACGTTCGATTCCTGGTCGGGGTGGATGGGAGGCGCCTCAATCGCCTCGGCCGGATCGCCCACGACGTCCATCGGGTCATAGTCGACGAACACCGCGTCGGCAGCGTCCTTGGCCTGGGCCGCGGTCTCGGCGACAACCGCCGCCACCGGATCGCCCGGCATGAGCGCCCGCCCCTGCACGAGGGGATACCGGCGGGGGATGTTCCGACCTGGGTTCGGGGTCGGAGGCATCACGGTCTCGGCGACGTCGTCCGGTGTCAGAACGGCCCACACACCGGGCATTCCCACGGCCGCGCTCACATCCACGTCGAGAACCAGCGCGTGGGCGAACGGCGAGCGCACAATCGAGAGGTGGAGGGTCCCGGCAGGCGCGATGTCGTCGACATACCTGGCAGTGCCCGTGATGAGAGCGGGATCCTCACGCCTTTGAACGGGCGCGCCGATAAACGAGGGGATGGAGATATCGATCGTCACCAGCCGGAGCCTACCGGTGACTAGACGGGTGCCCTACTCAGTCGAGCAGCGCCAGAACAGTGGTTCTGAAGTCGTTTGGCTGGAACGGCTTCGTGACGAAGGCGTCCGCGCCTCCTTCGTTTGCCTTACGCCTCGACTCCTCCTCGGCATGAGCGGTGAGGACCACCACAGGGATGTGGGCAGTTGTCTCGTCGGTCCGAATCTGGTCGAGGACCTCCCAACCGTCCATACCGGGCAACCCGATGTCAAGGACGACCAGGTCGGGAGCCTCCTCGCCGACGGCCTGAAGCCCGCTCGGGCCATCGTCACGCGAGACTATCTCGAGGTCGGCCGCCCGTAGACACACTTCGATGAGCCGCCGTATGACGGCGGAGTCCTCGACTACAAGAATTCGTGAGCCCATCTGGCCTACCTCAGATCCGTCGGCCTTTTCTGCCTTGCACCGATAATCGGCATCGACATGCTGCTGGTTTAGGGTTTCCGCGTCGTTCCGCGTGCAGGCAGGGCCAGGTTTTCCACGAATTTCTCGAGCTGTCGCAGGGTGCGGACCTCGTGAACCGAGGTGCAGTGCTTCGCATAGTGGGACATCGCCGAGTCACCGGTGTCCCAGTAGGCGCGCGGCTCGGGGTTGAGCCACACGAGGGCCCGCGAAGCCTTGGCCACATCTTCCAGGACTCTGTCTCTGGGGGGCCGATAGTTGTTGCGGGCGTCACCGGTGACGATGACCGTGGTCCTGGGCGTGAGCTGTCGCCCGTATCTGTTGAAGAAGGTCTCGAGGGAGTTCCCGTAGTCGGAATGGCCGTCAAGCCACACGACTTCCGCCTCAGTTGTGATGCGGTTGACAGCCGAGCCGAAGTCGATACCGGGCCCGAAGAACTCGGTTACCTCGTCGATCGTGTCGACAAAGGCGAACGTGCGGAGTCGTGAGAAGTGGGTCGACATCGCGTGGGTGAACTGAAGAGTGAACCTGGAGAAGGTGGCCATCGAGCCAGAAATGTCGCTCAAGAGCCACACCTCGGGGCGGTGGGGCCTCGGGTGCCTGAATTGGGGATCGGCCGGGACTCCCCCGGTGGCCAGAGACCGGCGGACCGTTCGGCGAAAGTCGAGCCGCCCCTCCCGCCTGCGCCGTCGGCGCGCCAGGCGAGCGGCAAGCTTCCTCGTCAAGGGCCCGATGGCCGCCTCCATCTGTGCGAGCTCCGAAGTCGTCGCATGCATCAGATCCACGTCCTCCGCCAGGGGGCGGCGCAGCGTCCTCGCGACGGCCTCCCTGCCTCGATCCGCGACGAGGCGTCGCCTGATCTCCTCCTGGATCTCCGAGCGGAGCATTTGGATCCGGTGCTCGACCTCCTCCCGCAACAGGCGCTCCTCCAGATCGCTGAGGTCGGCCTCGCCCATCAGGGCTTCGATCAGACGGCTTTCGATCTCGGCGATATCGAGGCGTCGGAGGGTTCTGTAGAGGTAGTAGGTGCCACCCACCGGCCGTCCAGGCTCCATCCCCGCCAATCTCTCAACGGCCTCACGGGCCGCACGTCTGACGGCTTCGGCGTCGAGCCCCTCCAATGCGCCGAGAAGCGAGGCGATCATTTCGTCGAGATCGAAGTCTGACGCGTCCAACTCCCCCGGGCCCGGCATGTGCCGGCCGTCCTGTCCCGACGCCTCTTCCCCCTTTTGGTCGGGAGGGGGGGGTGCGGTCGAGAAGTAGATGTCGAAGGCCAGGTCGAATGCGCGCTCGTACCGCAAGTTCTTCACCATCGTCGCCCTGAGCGTCTCCCGCAGGGCTGTCCGATTCCCGATGTCGATCGCTTCGACGGCCTTCATCGCATCGATCGCCTCGACCATCGAGACCGGCACACCGGCCGCTCTGATCTCATCGATGAACCCGGTGATCACTCCGATCATCAGACAGGCCTCAACCCTGCGCGAAGAATGTGAGCTCCTTGGCCGCCTTCTCGATGTCGGTTTGGTACTTGAGCAGGACGTGGAAGGTGTCTGCCAGCACCGTCTCGTCCACATCCTCGATCGATAGGGCGATCAGGGTGCGCGCCCAATCGATGGTCTCCGAAACCGACGGGGCCTTCTTCAGGTCCAGATTCCTCACCGACCGCGCGACATTCGCTACCTGTGTGGCCAGGTGGTCGGGCAGACCGGGGACACGCGCAGAGAGGATCTCAACCTCTCGCTCAGGTGTCGGGTAGTCGATGTGAAGAAAGAGGCACCGCCGCTTCAGCGCCTCGCTCAACTCTCTCGTGTTGTTTGAAGTGAGAAAAACGAGCGGCTGCGTGTGAGCCGTCATGGTCCCC
>JBFFIL010000132.1:0-4844 GCA_041556535.1 Acidimicrobiia bacterium
CGGTGATGTCCGCGACGGCGCCCAGAGGGTCGACCGTGCCGGTGTCGGTCGTGCCTGCGGACGCAACGACCATGAATGGCTCGAGACCATCGTCCCTGTCGGCGGCGATCCGTGCGGACAGGGCCTCCGGGTCCATCCGCAGTGCCTCGTCCACATCCATCACGACGACCTGGTCGGATCGGAAGCCTGCCAACCGCGCCGCCTTCGCCACCGAGTGGTGGGTGTGCGTCGTGACATACATCGTCCCGTTGGTGAAGCGGTCCCCGAGCTTTGCCGTCCTCGCCGTGACGACGGCGGTGAAGTTGGCCATCGACCCACCAGACAGGAGAAGCCCCGAGGAACCCCGTCCCATGTCGAAGAGCGAGGTCATCCAGTCGATCACACCGTGCTCGATGGCCGAAAAGCCCGGCGCCGCACCGGCCATCCCGGTGTGCCGGTTCAACCCGGATGCGAGGAAGTCGGCGAGTGCGGCTGTGAACATGCCCGAGTTGGGGATGTAGGACATGTGGCCCCCGGACGGGTGGTAGAGGCCTGCCTTACCGGCCGTTTCGAGATCTTCGAGGATCGAGCCCATTTCCCGACCCGCTTCCTTCGGCGGGCTCCGCAACTGGTCGAGTTGCGCCTGTTCCAGGTCGACGCCCGAGCCCAGCATGGACCCGGCCCTGTCGAACCATTCCGTTAGGTAGGAGACGACCTCGTCCGTCAATTCGGCGCGTGTCTCCCAGTCCGGCTCGAGTGGGCTGGTCATGGGGAACAAGGTAATCCGCATCAACAACCTCCGCCCACACGACCTACGATGTGACTCCCCATGTCCATCGAATTCGAACGCCTTCGCCTACTGTGGCCAGACCATCTCGGTCTGGCCCGGGGGAAGTACCTGACACCTGACAAGGCCGAAGACGGCACGGCACATTGCATCAGCCTGTTCACACTGGGCTACGACCGGGAGATGTACGACCATCCGTATGGGCTGATGACGAAGGGGCTCCCCGATTGTGACGCCGACTTCGAGAGTTCGGAGATACGCCCCGGCTGGCAGGAGGGGACCCCGGTGGTCATCCCTGACATCACGCGTGAGGGCAAGCCCGTCCCACTCGCACCGCGCAACGTCCTCAAGGACGCCATCGAGAAGTGGCGAGCGCACGGACTCGAGCCGATGGTCGGGATCGAGTTGGAGGCCTTTCTCTTCCAGCCGACCGGCGACGGAGGGTGGGAGCCGATCGACACTCCCGGCCACTATGTCTACGGCACCGGGATGGCGGTCGACCCCAGTGGGACGATCGACGAGATCATGCGGGTTGCCCGTGAGATCGGCCTGCCGCTCGAGTCTGTCAACAGTGAGTACGCCAACGGCCAGACGGAGCTGACGCTTGCCTACACCGACGCCCTCCGAGCGGCCGACGATGCCTTCCTGTTCAAGGTGATGGCCAGAGAGATCGCCGCGCGGCGGGGCATGCTCCTGACCTTCATGGGCAGACCCGTAAACGGGCGGGAAGGAAGCGGCTTTCACGCCAATCTCTCCTTCCGAGACGACAGCGGAAGGAACGTTCTCTACGACGAGGGCGCCGAAGACGGTCTCAGCGAGACCGCTCGTCTGGTCATCGCGGGGATGTTGCACCACCACGTCGGCATGGCCGCCCTCCTGGCTCCAACGGTCAACGCGTACAAGCGGCTCCAACCGGGCACGTTGACCGGGTACTGGGCCAACTGGGGTTATGACCACCGCGGGGTGACGGTGCGGGTTCCGCCCGCGAGAGGACAAGGCACCCGTCTGGAGCATCGCACCGCCGATGGCTCGGTCACGCCGCACCAGGCGATCGCAGCGGTCCTCACTTCGTCGCGTCTGGGGTTCGAAAAAGGGTACGAGCTGGCACCGGTCGAGACCCTGGACTGTCTGGAGAAGGCTTCTACCGATGTCGTCATCCCGGGGTCGCTGGATGCGGCCCTGGACGCGCTCGAAGCGGACACCGACTTCATCGAGGCCTTCGGGCCGGCCTACGTCGAGGGCTTTGTCACGGTCAAGCGGGGGGAGTGGGATCGATACAAGACCTGGATCACCGATTGGGAGCTGTCCGAGTACCTGCCCTTCTACTGATGGCAGGCTTTCTCTTCCCCAAGACCCCAAGCGGCAAGTCCTCCCTGATCCCGGAGCCCCCCTGGCATTACTCGGGGGAGATGCTCACCGTGGAATACCGCACCGACCCGGAGCGTGTGGCGGAGCTGCTGCCGGAGGGCGCGGCACTTACGTCCGATGACCCCGGTGCGGTGGCCCTCATCTGGGCCGACTGGCAGAGCGCGGGAGACACGCTCGAGGAGACCCTCGACCCGGTCCGTAGCCAGTACAAGGAATGTTTCGCAGTCATCAGATGCCAATGGGAAGGTGAAACCTGGTCCCGGTCCCCGTACATCTGGGTGGACAAGGACTTTGCCCTGGTCAGGGGTTACCACCAGGGATACCCCAAGAAGCTGGGAGACATCTGGATGACACGCCCCATCACGGTGGGAAAGGCCGGTCCTCGTCTCGAAGAGGGGGGTCGTTTCGGCGCCACGCTGTCGGCGGCAGGACGCCAGATCGCCAGAGCGACTCTTCGACTCTCCGGCCCCGCCGATGCGCCGGGATTCGTCAACGGCCACCCAATGCTCCACAACCGCTTCTGGCCCTCGATCGAGTCCGATGGCTCGGCCTCGATGGACGAGTTGGTGACGATGCGAGGCTACGACGGCGAGGTGGCCGATGTGTGGGCGGGGGATGCGACCGTCGAGTTGTTCGATGCCCCCACCGAGGAGATCTCGCTGCTCGAACCTCTCGAAGTCATCGCGGGCTTCTATCACCGAGTGGGGGTGTCCTGGAGGGGTGGGACGACGCTCCAGGCCCGATAGGCCTCGCCACCAACCATGTCGAAACGAAACTAGACCACCACGCTCCCGCCATTGAGTCCGGTTGTGTGCCCGACATCGAAAAGGTCCAGGCCGAGAGATCAGCGGGTGGACCGGACGATCAGTCGCGGAGAGATACGCCATGCCCAGGCCGACATCATCCACCCGTGCACACACGCACAAGTGCCGTTATGTGTCCCGGAGTGGGGGAACCGGTACGGGTAGGTGCGACGTCTCAACTGGAGACAACGTTTCTAGGCGGTTGCGGATGGGGCAGACATCGCTTACATCGCTGGGCACAATGATCGTGGGGCTATTCCTCGCCCTAGGCATGGGCGGCCTGCTTCTCGGTTGGCTGGCACTGAACACCGGCTCTGGTTTTGTCGGTCTCTTGTTCATCGGTGGCATCGTCGTCGGCCTAGTGGTTGTCTTGATCGGCGCGGCTTCGAACAGGGAGTCGAGCTAGGCCTCGACTTCATCAAATTCCCGACTCAGCCAGAGCACGTAAGTGCCGTTGTGTGCGTGGGAAAGGGTCGATTGTCGTTGTCGTAGGGAACCGCGCCGGGCAAAGCGGGCATCAAAAGCCAGTGCCAAACAGGAGGCAGGAGTGAGTCGTTCAATTTTCATGCGTCGTCTGACCGGTCTGTTGGTTCTTGCCCTGGTTGTGGCTGCCTGCGGCCAAGCAGACGTCGAGGCTTCGACAACGTCGAGCACCCCTACTTCGTCGACCACTCCGACCGTGGCCACTTCGACCACATCCCCTAAGGAGACAACAACGACGGCAGCTACGACGACCACTGAGACTGAGACCGGTCAGATCGTCCAGGTGGTCTTCGCATCGTCAGATCAATCGGACTGTTCCAACACCGAGTCCTTCGAGCGGATGATCGACGAGACAGCTGACCCGATCGAATCAGCGTTTCAGCTTCTCCTAGCCGGGCCTGGCGCAGAAGAGCAGGCGACCGGCGTGGCTTCGTTCTTCTCGCCGGAAACCGAGGGGATGGTCCGTTCGGTCACAGTCGAGGGCGGGCTGCTCACCGTCGACTTCGAAGACCTTCGGCCGGTGATTCCCAACGCTTCAACATCGTGTGGCCATCTGTCCCTGATTGCCCAACTGAACGAGACCGCCTTCCAGTTCGAAGAAGTAGAACGGGTCACCTACCGGATTGAAGGAAGCTGCGAAGCCTTCTTCAACTGGCTGCAAACCGACTGCCAAGAGTACGGCCGCACATAACCGGTGTGAAGCTGACTAAGTGGATATGAGCGCTTCGACCGTATTGATCAGACTGTCGAGTCCTTTACGAATCTTCGCGACGTCCGAAGCCCCGTAATTGAATCTGTGATAGATGAACCGTCGCCAGTTGCGCTTTACGGACCAGTTGTCACCCATCACCCGCTTGATCGCCGCCCGTCTCGCGCCTGTCAGCCAATCATTCAACTCTTCCAGATTGTGGGCCGCGAACCGGGATGGCCCGATACGCACCGAGCGCCGCGGAGACAGTCGCCTGACACGGCGGAACCCTGGTGGTCCAACCGCGGCACCATCCAAGTCGACCTCAAAGATCGTGAATGCGTTCATCCCGGTCTCGCCACCCCCTGGGTACAGCCTGACTATCACGTCGTACCCGCGGTACGAGCCGTGGCGGGTACCCGAGAAGGGCCAATACCAGGGCCGATGCGGAAACAGCCCAAGCACCTCCTCGATCTCCGGGCCATTGCCCTTCCACACGTCCATAACCGGCATTATGTCCGGTGCAGGCTGACTAGAACACAAGTGCCGTTAGGTGCGGTGTTTGGATCGTCTGTAGACCGCTGTCGACGATTCGTTAGAGGCCTTCAGCTACGGCGTCGGCGATCGCCTGGTCGATGATTTCTGCCATCTTTTCGTCACTCAACACGTCTAGGTGAGAGTCGCAGAGGTCCGGTTGGCAGGGGAAGATGATCCATACGACATCGGTGTAGCCGTC
>JBFFIL010000133.1:0-4827 GCA_041556535.1 Acidimicrobiia bacterium
CATGGGTTGCGCAAGCCGTAGAAGTAGAGGGTGGGAGACGGGTCGCCGTCCACCTGTACACGCACGAGGCCGGCCAACAGCGAGTTGGTGTTCTGTCCGTTTCCGAAGCGGTCGTTTGAGCCTCCGCCGTCCCCAAGAGCCACCAGGAGAGCTCCATCGGAATTGAACATGATCATCCCGCCGTTGTGGTTGGCGGCCGGCTGAGCCAGTCTCATCAGGACGCGTTCGGAGCCGGGGTCGACCAGCGAGGTATCGGTGAAAGTGAACTCCGATACCACGGTGTCGCCATCATTGGCGGTGTAGTGAGTGAACAGCCGGGTCTGATCCACCGGGTGCAGAGCAATGGAGAGCAGCCCCCGCTCCCCTTGGTTGAGCACTCTTTCCCGGATGTCGAGCACTGGCTCGGCGGACACAGACGACCCGTCGTAGAGCCAAATGCGACCGCCTTTGGTTGCGATGTAGGCGTGGTCGCTGCCCGGTGTCGCCGTCATCTGAACTGGAAACGGCATCTCGGCAACCGGCTCGTAGGCCAGTGAGGCCAGAGCCGGGGTGGTGGTGGTCGTCGTCGTCGTCGAGGTCACGGCAGCTGTGGAAGACGTCGTGGGGGCGTCCGCGGTCGTCGTTGTGCCGATCGATGACGTGGTGGTCGACGGCTCACTCACCGGGGCGCACGCCACGGAGACGAGGGCAAGGACAATCAGCGTGCGACGCATGGGACGCGAGCCTATGTCTGGCCCAGAACCACCGTGTACAACCGGGATGGGCTTTGCGAAGAAGGGCTCTCAATGCGTGACGTTCACCACAGGTGGAGTGCCACGCTGCCGCCCATTCGCCGGGACGAGCGCCCCCAGATCCGTGACAAAGCCCACCGGAGGCGTGACCGAACGGCTCCCCAGACAGGTCCGCATGAGCCAACTGCCTCGCGGCGCCCTACGACTCACACGTTCTGGCTCTCCGACGTCGGATCGAGCACCCGGCTCTGGGAGGAACATCCGGAGGCACTGAAGGAAGCCCTCAGCGTTTGCCAAGTCTCAGCTTGGCGTCGCCGTGTCTGTCCTCCACATGAGCTGACCGACGTCCACAGGTTGGTCGAAGCCCTTTATCTGTTCACTGTGCCAATCGCCAACCGGATGCCCGTCGTCGAGGACTTCCGAGACCTGGCGGCTAATGAGGATCTCGTCCGCGCCGGCCAGCGCGCCGACACGGGCCGCGCGATGGACCTCGGCGCCGGCTGGTGATCCGTCAATCTCGGTGATCTCGGCGGCGTGGATGCCTATCCGGACACCCGGAGCAAAGCCGTGCTCCGCACGATGGTGGTCGAGGGCCCGTTGGATCTCAATAGCACACGCCACGGCCGCCTCCACCTCGTCGAAAGTGACCAGATAGCCGTCACCTGTGCGGTCGATGGTCTGTCCGTTGTGCCGTCTCATGCAGTCCAGAAGTGTCTGGTCGTGCCACTTGAGGAGCTTGTTCCACGCTTGGTCCCCCATGGCTGCCGCCAGGCGGGTCGAGCCAACGATATCTGTGACCATGATCGCTCGTGGCTTGAGCCCGGTGGCCGGTCCGGAGTCGAGCATGCGGTTCATCCGCTCGAGGTCAGGAGAGGCGCCGAGCTTCTCGAAGGTTGCCCTTGCCGCTTCGAAGTCCAGATCGGCGCCGGAGTCTTCCCCCAATCGCCGGCGAAGAAGGCCGCGGCGCAAACGCGTCGATGCCGACTCGTAGGGGACCCTCAGCTCCTCCCAGATTCTGTGCGCACCGTCAAGGAGAGTCACGGCATCGCCGACAGAGTCGGACGCGGCTAGACAGGCAGCCTTGGCGGTGTCCGACCATGCGCGCATCGCACCCGTCTTGCACTCCTCGGCCAGGGTCTCCAACTCGGCGCTGATCCCGAAGGCTTCATCGATCTCGCCCGCTTCCACCAGAAGCTCCACCAAGGGCAGCAAGACACGGGACCTGGGTATGCGCTGGCCGGGGTCGGTGAGCGCCTCTTTCAATGTGGCTATGGCAGTGTCCCGTTTGCCTTGTGACGCTGCCACGAGAGCCAGACCCGGGACAGGCTCCTTGCCCAGTTGGTTGGCCTCCTTGAACGATGACACGGCTTTGGGGAAGTCACCTCGATAGAGGTTTATCTGACCGAGCGCATACTTGACCTCGGCCACGTATTCCACGAACTCGTAACGCTCCAGTTCCTCCTCAGCGAGATGCAACTCCGCCTCCGCCGTGTCCCAGTCGCCCCGAAGTGTCATGACCTCTGCCCGTCTCACCCTGCAAACGCCGGGGATCCCAGGTATGTCGTTGCGCTCGAACCACCGTTTTGCGCTGTTCGCCCACTCCGAGGCACCTTTGAAGTCGGCAATATCCCAACAGGTGGCGATGGTGTTGCACATCACTGCTCCCGCGGTCCTCGGATCAACCTCCCCTGCCAACACGGATGCGCAAGCCTCGCCGAGCAGCTTGACCCCCAATTGGCCGTTGCCGGCCTGAACCTCCGCCATGCCATGCAACATTCGGGCTCGAGCGATCATCGAGGAGTCCCCATATCGGTCGGCGACGGCGACCGTCTCTTCGAGAAGCCCTCGGGCCTGATCGAAGTCTCGCGCCTCGAAGCTCATGGCCGCCTTCATATAGAGGGCGAGAGCCTCCTCTGGGCAATCCTTGGCTCCTTCGAGATGTCTCCAAGCCTTGGCAAACCAAGCCTCGGCGACCGCTGACTCGCCGGCAGTGCCGTAGTCACGGCCCAGTTGCACTGCCTGGCGACCGGCTGGCAGGAATTCACCGCTCGCGACATACGCCTTGTACGCGGCCTCCCCTGAGCCCAACGAGTCCTCGATGCGGGCCGTCCACCATGCCGCTTCGGACAGGAGGGCCAGACCTTCGGCGGGCAGATCCGCCTGGACCTCACTCAGAGCCTGATACGCGTTCTCCCACGCCGATATCCCGACAGCTGAGCGGCCCTGTTCAACGGCTTCCTCGACGGCCACTGAGGTGTTCATGGAGTCCCTCGGAGCATACTCGGCGACAGGACGCGATCAGCCTGGAGTGAGTCACCCGGAAACTCATGGGAGCAAGACCTCGCCGGCGGCAAAAGCAGGCGCCCGCAGCGCCGGCCTAGTGTCCTCGCTCGTGAGCCAGGTAGCCAAGAACGACCCCCGCACCATCTTCGGATGGGCCATGTACGACTGGGCCAACTCGGCCTACATCACGACGTTTGCGGCGATCGTTGCAGCCTTCTTCACCGGCGCCATCGTCCCCGATGAGGGATGGAACGGCTTTTCGGGTCAGACTCTCTGGTCTGCCGTCATCTCGATCGGCGCATTCGTCCTGTTCCTGTTCATGCCCGTCCTCGGGGCGGTCGCCGACTACGCATCCGCCAAGAAGCGATTCCTGCGCTTCTTCGCCACGGCCGGTGCGATCGTGACGATCCTCCTCCCCTTGGTCCCCGACGGGGCCGTGCCTCTGTTCCTCGTCGTCGTCCTCTTCGGTCAGATCGGCTTCGTCGCAGCCAACGTCTTCTACGACGGGTTTCTCCCGGTGATTTCGACTGACGACACCATCGACAAAGTCTCGTCGAAGGGATTTGCCCTCGGCTACATCGGAGGCGGTCTGTACGTGCTTCTCGCTCTCGGGTTGATAATCCTCGCCGACACCGAGGTCCTGCCCATGGAGGTCTCTACGGCCTCCCGGATCGGAATCGGCGGAGCGGGAGTGTGGTGGCTCATCTTCACCTCCTTCGCTATTCGCCGGCTTCCCGAGGAGACCGAGGTGACCGAGCTTCCCGAGGAGCATCGAGGGAAGATCAGGCTCGTTGCCTACTGGACCATCGGTTTCAGGCGGACCGTGGCAACCGGGCGAAAGCTCCTCGGATTCAGGCAGCTGCTCCTCTTCGTCCTCGCCTACTTGTTCTACAACGACGCGACTCAGACGGTCATCGGCGTATCTGGCGCATATGCCGAGGAGACACTTGGCCTCTCCACCCAGGAGATCATCATCACTTTCCTCATCGTCCAGTTCATCGCCTTCGGCGGTGCGCTCGCATTCGGCGCCCTTGCCGGGCGGGTCGGGACAAAAGGCGCGATCATGGTCTCGCTGGTCGTCTGGATCTTGATCGCGATAGCCGCCTTCTTCCTTCCGGAGGGAGACGCCCTTCCGCTGTACGGGCTGGCCGTCTTCGTCGGTTTCGTCCTGGGCGGAGTCCAGGCCTTGTCCCGGAGCCTCTACGGGACGATGATCCCCGAGGAGTTCTCCGCGGAGTTCTACGGCTTCTATTCGGTGTTCTCCAAGTTTTCGGCCATCTGGGGGCCATTGGTCTTCGCCCTTGTGAGCAACGCCACCGGCTCGGGCAGGCCGGCGATCCTCTCCGTTGTCGCCTTCTTCGCCGTGGGGCTCGTCCTACTCTCACGCGTCGACGTCGAGGCGGCGCGGGCGTCTCGGCGGGAGTGGGACTTGAGCAGCCTATAGAATCACGGCCATGGACGAGTTCGAGATTCCTGAGCCCCGCGATCCGATGGACGAGCCGGACGACGTCGAAGACATCGAGGACTTCGACGAGCCCGACGCCGCCGATCAGGTCGAAAGCCCGATGGCGCCCGAGATCCGCCTCGTCGACGGCGAGGGGTTCCCGTGGGGGTTCCTGCTCGCCGCCCCCATCCTCGCTCTAGTCGTCGTGTTCGCCGTCCAGAACAGCGAGCCGGTCCCCGTCGAGTTCTTCAGCTGGTCGGGTGAGTTCGCCACCTAGATCGTGGTCGCGGTAACGGTCATCGTGACGGTCATCCTCACCCAGTTGATCGGGATGGTGACACGCAGGCGCAAGCGCCGGAGAAAGGCGGA
>JBFFIL010000134.1:0-4761 GCA_041556535.1 Acidimicrobiia bacterium
ACGGTGACGGTCTGAGTTACGGCTCCTGAACCACGGAAGGAGGAAATGTCAACTATCCCCCAGGCGACGAGGCATTCTTCGTCACTCCTAAGTATCTCTGTGGCGTCAAAGAGAACGCCGTCCGAGAATGGTGCCCTTGTGAAGGTTGCTCCGAACCCTCCAACCGCATCCTCGACCTGCTCCTCAGTCGCCACAACCTCCCGGATCCGTTCCTCGTCCTGGTTGTAGATGCCCTCGAACCACCCGAACCACAGCTCCCGCAGGATCGCCTCGGCCTCCTCGACCGTCTGCACCACGTGCGACTCGATGAGGGAGGTAGTCGTAGTGCCCTGCAAAGAGGTGCTGGTCGTCGGATCGCCGGGCCTGGTCGTGTGAGAACCCAGCGGGAGGCTCGTCGTAGTCGTGGCCGGAACATTGCTGCGTGGCCAAAGCGCCCAGACCCCGATCCCCAGGCCGACCGCGACCAGGCCGACGAGCAGCTGCCGTGCCATTCCGGCGAAGCTACGGGATGTCCCATGGGCCGTGAAGGGAGTTCGGGTAGGCCGCGAAAAGCTTTCTTTTAGGGCTAGGTAGAATCCGAGTCGACGTCACAAGGAGGTAGACGTGGCGAAAGAGCGCCGTCCAATCCGCTTTATCTTCAGGCTGCTCGTCTTCGTTGGCCTGGCAGCTGCTGCTAGCAAGCTTGTTTCCAAGAAGGGCGATTTCAGGGGACTGACAGAGTCCGAGGCTCGTGCCAAGTTCGAGGAGAAGCTCGGAGCCAGAATCGGGGAAGAGGCAGCCTCGGAGATTGCCGACAAGGTGATTCCCAAGCTGAAGAAGAAGGGCGTGATCAAACAAGACACGCCCGATGAGACACCTGATGAGGAGCCGGGCTCAGAGGAGATGGCCGAGGCCGTCGAAGAGGCGATGAGCGACTGATCCCGACCCGAGAGTCAAAGGTAGACCTGCCCCGCTAGCAAGGGCAGGTCTTCTTTTTTTGGCCGTCCCATGTCACTTGGCGACTTCGAGGCGAATCTGTCACACCCGATGCGTACGTTCCCAATATGGAACGGATCACTCCCGACCAGGTCGAGCAGATGTTGCTTGCCGAGGAGAAGTCGATTGCCAGGTCTCGGGCCCGTCAGATGCAGTTGCTCCGGCTCGCGGACGCGATGCAGCTCGCCACAGCCGACGGATGCAAGTCCATGGCCGAATGGGTGGCCGGCCGTCTCGATGTCGGTCCTGAGACCGCGCGGACCCTCGCGAGCACCGCGCATCGTCTTGAGGGCGAGCCTGGTCTGTCACGAAGGCTCGCGTCGGGAGAGATCACATTCGACCGCGTGAGGGCGGAGTCCCGTATTCCTACGCACTTCAGAGAGGACGACCTCACCCACCTGGACATTCAAGGTCTGCGACGGCTGGCTGCGAGGGCGAGGCGCTTGGAGCGGGTCGACGAGCAGGAGGCTCACCGGTCTCAGCACCTCTCGATGCAGCCGACGCTCGACGAGTCCCGCTGGGATGTCTGGGGAACTCTCGACGGCTACGCGGGATCAGTCGTCAGCAAGGTCCTCACAGAGGAGGCGGACAGCCTGCCCGACCTTCCCGGACCAGAGCGTCCCGGCCTCGGGTACCGCAGGGCAGTAGCCCTGCTCAAGGTATGTGAGGAGCGTCACAGCGGTGACGGTTCAGCTCCACTCATGACCGTCTTCGTTGATGCGAATGGGGCCGAGTCGGCGGCTGGCGGGACGGTGGGGAGCGAGGTTCTGGACAAGATCGCATGCACGGGGAGCCTCGAGGTGATCAAGACACACGATGGCCAGCCGCTCGCAGTCGGACGCGTCACCCGCGTCATCTCGAAGAAGCTGAGACGTTTCGTCCTCCACCGCGACGGAGGTTGTTCGGCCGACGGATGCACCAGCCGTTACAGGCTCCAGCCTCACCACGTAGTGCCATGGTCCGAGGGTGGTCCGACAGACCCTGACAACCTGGTCACACTCTGTTGGTTCCACCATCACATCGTGATCCACGGTTGGGGGTTCACCATGGATGTGCGGCGAGGCCGGGGTCGGGTCAGGTTCGTCAGGCCGGAGCGCGGGCCTCCTAATCCGATGCCCTGACCACAGTCATCCCTCACGAACCCTTTGCTCACTCAGCGAAAACACCCTCGGCACCGAACAGCCCTTGATCGGCGGTCACTCGTGCGATCATCTACGCTCACCGGCCAGTTCGTCCCGGGAGGGCGCCTGACCTACGAAGGCCAACCCACGCGCAGCAACACAGCGATCCTCAAGACGCTCGTCATCATCACGATCGCCTGGTTTGCCTACTGGGCTGCCACGGGCGGCCTCGACCAGATCGCCATACCACCGTCTCCCACCGTCACGACTACGACGTTCGCCTCATAATCCGGCGACACTCACAACCGCCCTCTTCTACGCTCGCCCGGCTATGTCCATCGAGATTCAGGAAGTAGACACGCGCACAGCCTCCGAAGACCTTCTTCGGGAGATGCACGAGTACTACATCCCTTTGAGTGCGGAAGAGCTTCCCGACGACCCGCCGATGCCCTACGAACGCAGGGTCGCCAACTGGCGTCAGGTGCGGAGCGATCAGTCCATCCCGCGCTGGCTGCTTCGCGAAGGTGGCGAGATCCTGGCCTCGGCGGTCGCGTGGATGAACCTGGAGCAGAATGTCGACAACGGATTCGGGTGGATCTACGTTCGGCCCGCCGATAGGGGCAAAGGTCACGCCCGTGCGTTGGCAGGAGTCATGTTCGATCGGCTGGCCGAGATGGATCGAACACGCTTCGACACTTACGTCAAAGAGGGTGGCGAGGCGGAATCCCTGGTCGAGCGTGCCGGCCTCAAGTCGGTCTATCGGGAGAAGCGAAGCAGGCTGGTCATGGCCGACGTCGACATGGAAATGATGCGAACGTGGGTCGAGAGGTCCCAGGAGCGGGCGGGTGAGTACGAGCTGTTGTCACTCCAGGCACCGTTTCCCGACGATGTAGTCGAGAAGTACGCCGACCTGCAGTTCCAGATGAACACTGCTCCATTGGAGGACTACGAGCGCGAAGACGAGGTTCTGACCCCGGAGCTCTGGCGAGAGCAGGAGCAACAGATGCTCGAGTCGTTCAACGACTTGGTCACTTACGTCGCCGTCCATGTGCCGACTGGCGACTTCGTGGGCTCGACGACCATCGCCACCGATCGGCTCCAACCCGACCAGGCCTGGCAGTGGGAAACGGTCGTGCACCCCGACCATAGGAACAAGGGATTGGGCAGGCTCCTGAAAGGAGCGATGATGGAGCGTGTCGTTGCCGACTGGCCAGAGGTTGACCGCATCGACACTTGGAACGCCGGTTCGAATGAGCCGATGCTCAACATCAACATCTCAATGGGCTACAAGCCGATAGTGATCACGAACACCTATCAGGGGCCCCTTTCGACTGTTCGGGAGAACCTGGGCGTCTAGCGCCCGTAAGTGCCCATCAGGGTCGCTTCGCCGATGACATGGCCTTCCATGGCCGCCCGGACGCCTGCCGAATCGACACCCTCGGGTAGGGACAGGCGATCGTCGAGGGCGTAGACGGCGAAGAAGTAGCGGTGGTTCTCACCCTGAGGTGGACACGGTCCGCCGTATCCCGTGCGATTCCAGCTGTTGACACCCTTGATGCCCAGCACTGCCGCATCCTCGGCGAAGCCGACGGCGCCGCCCTCGGGTATCCCGATGTCGTACTCAACCCAGTGGTCCCAGGTTCCAACCGGGGCGTCGGGATCGTCCACGATCAAGACGAGGGTCACCGCCCCTTGTGGGATGTTGCGGATGTCCAGCCTTGGGGAGACGTCGTCGCCGTCGCAAGTGAACCTCACGGGAATCGGAGATTCGTCCGTGAATGCCGGAGATTCGATCGTCATGGCACCTGTTGTCGGTGGGGTTGTCACTACCGGTCTCGTTGTTGTGGTCGTGGGCGCCGGTGCCGGCGCTGTGCTGGTCGTCGAATCCGCTGCGGGCGCGCTGCATGCTGCTGCAAATATCGCAAGGGCGACGGCGAGCTTGCGAACCATCATCGAAAGATACGCCCTCCCTGTCGAATATTGCCAGTGTGGATCGTCAGAAGAGTAGAAATCGGAACCGGCCCGGGACAAAGGAGAGAACAATGTCGAACAATCCGGTTGTTCACTGGGAGTTGATGGGCGCCGATGGCTACGCGCAGAAGGCGTTCTACGAGAGCATCTTCGACTGGAAGCTCGAGGCCCCGGAAGGCTTCGGTGAATACCACATGATCGGCAACGACGAGGTGGGTCTCGGCGGCGCAGTCGGCAAAGGCGGCTAAGAGATGCCCAATTACTCCTGCATATACGTTCAGGTAGACAGCATCGAAAAGACGCTCGAGGACGTGAACGCGAGCGGAGGGGCCACGCTCGTGCCACGCACGGAGATCCCCAACACGGTCATATACGGGCTCTTCAAGGACCCGGCAGGAAACATCGTTGGCCTCGTCGAGCCGGATGAAAACATGTAGTGACCCGGCCGGTGTGGATCGCCGGCGGGGTGGCGGGTTAACTTCCCCGCATGCTTCGTCTTGCCGGCACAGCTGACACCGCGATAGATCCCCTCGACCTCTATTTGTCCGATCAGCGGGTCGCCAACGGCCGGCCATGGGTGGTGGTCAACATGATCTCCTCGATCGACGGAGTGACCGTCGTCGACGGAGGGTCCACGGCTCTCGGCGACGCTGACGACAAGGCAGTCTTCAGGGCCCTGAGGGCCGTCCCCGAC
>JBFFIL010000135.1:0-4725 GCA_041556535.1 Acidimicrobiia bacterium
CACTCGCTTGTCGGGTCGCTCGGATAACAGCAGCCAGGCGATGGCGGTGACGAATATCACCTGGGTGTTGGCGAGGAGCGTCGCGAGGCCCGTCCCGATGAAGTCGATCGAGGAGTGCCAGGCGACCATATCGGTACCCAGGGCGACCCCGGCGAGGAAGGCAAGCCAATGGAGCTTCCCGCTCCGTCTGTCCTCGCCTCTCCTCATCCACCAGATGACGAAGAGCACCGGTACCGCGTATGCGGTCCGGAAGAAGGCCCCCGAGGCAGGGTCCACCTCGGCGAGCGCGAAGAAGATCGCAGAGAAGGAGATCATCACCGCGCCACCGAGGGCGGCGGCGACCGTGGTGAACTTCCCCTCTCCCTCGGGAGAGAACGTCACGCTCCCACGTTCGCCAGGTTGCCCAGTTCCTTTGATGCCGAGTGAAGCGCGGAGATGAGATCGGCGGAGTCGGGAAGGGTGTCGTAGTCGGCCTGTATCCCCCACAGCATGCGACCGTTGTAGGAGAAGAGCGCTATCCCGACCCCGTGCTGGGCCCACAACGGGACCATGGGGTAGTTGGCCAACATCTGTGCCTCCAGCAGGTACATGGGGAACTGTGGTCCTGGGATGTTGGTAACCGTCATGTTGAAGGGCCGGAGCCTCGGGCCGACCACCCGGTTGGCGAGCGAGAGCAGGGTTATGGGCGTCCCAGAGCTCAGCTCGACGATGGTCGCTGCGCCGAGCGCCTGGTTTGTGTCCTTCAGGTGACGCGTGCGCTCTTTGATCGCTTCGTACCTCGAAAGCGGATCGTCGTCCTCGACCGGGAGCTCGAGCAGCCACATCGCGACCTGATTGCCCATCTGGGCCTGGGTGGCGGTGTCCCTGGTGGACACCGGATTCATCACCCTGAATTCACCACGACCCGGCTCGTAACTCCTCTTGTTGATGAGGAAACTGCGAATCGCGCCGGCCGTAATGGCAAGGACGACGTCGTTGACCGAGCCTCCGAGAGTGTTCTTGATCCCCTTGATCTCGTCGAGGTCCATCTCGGTCCAGTCGAACCGGCGGTTGGGCCCGAGGTCGGGGTTGAGCGGCGTCCGATCCGATGGAGTGAGCCAACCGGACTTGAGGGAGCTGAGCGCCGCAATCGTCTTGTCCAGGGTTCGATCGGCGATGTCCTTCCCGTCCCTCACCACGTCGCCGATGTGGGACAGCCTTTCGACAGCCCGGCGAGTGGTCCGCGCAGCCTCGGCCACGGCCAGCTGGGTTGGCGTCGGGGCCGGCCGCGGCTCCCATGCCGGAGCCAACTCGACCGTCGAGTCCGGCGCCACATTGAGCAGAATCGTCGTGAGGTCCACGCCCGAGACTCCGTCGATCATGCAGTGGTGGATCTTGGCGATCACGGCGAACCGATCTGCGCTCAGCCCTTCGATCACCCATAGCTCCCACAACGGTTTGGCCCGGTCGAGCTTTGTCGAGACGATTCGCCCGGCGAGCTCCTTCAACTGCTCGTCGCTGCCGGGCCTGGGCAGTGATGTGTGCCGGACGTGGTAGTCGAAGGTGAAGTGCTGGTCGTCGACCCAAACCGGGCGGCGGTCGTATGGCACCCAATCGAGACGCTGGCGGTAGCGGGGGATGTATTGGAGCTTCGAGGCTATGTGGGCCCTGATCCGCTCGATGTCGATACCCCCGTCGTCGCTCTTGAGTTGCGCTCCATCGAACAACGCCACCCCGGCGACATGCATGTGGCTGGTCCGACTCTCCAACGCGAGAAAGCTTGCGTCGAGGTAGGAGAGTGGCTCGTAGTGGAAATCGGTCATCGGGTTGCCTCGGAGCCCCAAGGCTAGGAGCGTGCAGGGTCCTGTGGAACTGGATTGCACCTCGATCGTGCTGGGTGCTTAGTCTCGAGGCATGCGCCGGCGCACGAGCCTGCAGGTTGGTCTGATCGTGGTTGTGTCGGCCTGCCAGACCCAGGTGGCCCCCACATCCACGACGCCAACCCCGCCAACGACCCCGACCACGGTCGCAGCCGTCACATCCACTTCGCCGGTCAGCTCGACCTCCACGCTTGCCTCGACCACCACCTCGGAGCCGCCTTCGCACGGCCCGGACTGGTACTGGCCGGAGCCGGAGCCGGGCTCGGAGGGGGCAATGGGATCCGGATGCGCGCCCGGGGCGGAGGTGCTTCCCGACGGCTTCTGGTTCGGAGTGGCCGTGGAGCACCGGAGCGACGAGATCGTCTTCGACCTCGCCTGCTGGTTCGACGACCCAGACGCCGACAACGGTTATCGAATCGGAAACGAGAACCCGAACTTGCGGACGATCCAACTTGCTGAAGACGCCGTCGTGTGGAGAGTGGATCTCGACGTCGAAGGAGGTCTTGCCCCCCCGGTCTCGTACCCGGAGTGGGTGGGGAACTACTCGGTCATCGTCTCCTGCCCGGGTGACTTCTGCCTGGTTTGGCTGCACACGGTCGGCGGAGTCGTGCAAGAGATGGTCGAGCAGTACGTGCCCTGACCGGGCCCGGCGTCGCAACCGGTGATCAGGGCTGCCTGCATCGCTCCCAGAAATAGCTGTCTTACAGAGTGGCCTCCCGCCCCCTTAATGGGTAAGACATTGGACACATTGCACGAGACACCGCTTCAGGAGAGCTTCGAGGGGTTCCTTCGAGATGTCGAAGATCGACTTCGCTACGCACTGGTCGCGGCCTACGGGAGCCAGCGTGGGCTCGAGGCAGCGACAGACGCTCTGTCCTATGCGTGGGAGAACTGGGAGCGAATCGGCGTGATGGAGAACCCCGCCGGCTACGTGTATCGAGTAGGAGCACGACTTGCGCGGAGGCAATCGACTCAGAATAAGGCCCTGTTCCCGACGGTGAGCCCCGAGATGCCCCATGTCGAGCCAGGCCTTCCCGATGCGCTTCAGTCTCTCTCGCGCAGGCAGCGCGCCGCGGTGGTCCTGATTCACGCGTGGGGCGTTCCCTATCGCGAAGCAGCGGATCTGCTGGGTGTGTCAGCCGGAAGCATTCAGACACATGCTCGACGAGGCCTGGAGAGGCTGCGTCACCGATTGGGAGTGGAGATCGATGGATAACCTCGAAACGCAGATCCGCGATTATTTCGAAGAGATCGCCCCTCCACACGAAGGCGACTACCGGTCGCGGGCGTTGGTCCCTGCGAAGCAGGTGCGCAGGCTGGCGCGTGGATGGGTCGTGGCTTCGGCCGCAGCAGTTGCCGTCCTCGTCCTGGCCGGTGTTGCTGTGATCTTGACTGTCGACGGTCCTGGTCCGGTCGTCACGGTCCCACCAGACCCGGTCCAGACCACAATCCCGACCCCGACCACGGCCCCGCCACCGGTCTCGACCACCCTGGCCGAGCCGGAGGCCCTCGTGAAGGACGGATTCATCCCTGTTCAAGGTTGGGTGGAAGCCCCCCTCGGCTCGGCTTCTTCGAGCGGTGTGAGTGGCAGCGAGAACTCCGAGAAGGTCACGGCCATCGCGATCGGCCCCGACGACATCCCTTACGCGGCTTGGGAAAGCAACGAACCCGGCAACAGAAACGCTGAGATCTACCTGAAAGCCTTTGTCGACGGGGAGTGGGTGGACGTCGACGGCTCCGCGACGGATGGAGGGGTCAGCGCCACCGCAGACCGCTCATCTCTCGTCCCCAGTGTCGCCGTGGCTTCCGATGGGGTCGTGTTCGTGGCCTGGGAGGAGCAGTCGGCTGGTCAGGACTTCCGTATCCACGTGAAGCTGTACGACGGGGAGTCCTGGAGCGAGGCCGGTCTCGGCTCGGCGGCGGGCGATGGAGTCAGCCCCGGCGCCTCCAACACCTGGCAGGCGAACCTCGCTGCGGGCCCCGACGGAACGATGTTCCTCGCCTGGGTCCAGGAGACGGCGGGCCGCGCCGACGTGTTCGTGAAACAGTTCACAGGTGAGACGTGGGACGAGGTCGGCGTGGGGTCGGCCAGTGATGGCGGCGTCAGTGGCACGGGTTTGGTGGGTGACATGGACCTCGCCGTCGGTCCGGACGGTCTCCCGGTCGCGATCTGGCGTGACAACGGTCACGACGGAGGAGCCGTCTACATCCGGAAGTTCGACGGCGTCTCATGGGTCGAGCTCGGCGCGGGATCGGCAACGGGGTCCGGCCTCCTCGACGCGGAGTCGAGCGAGCCCTACTTCGTGCAGGTTGCGGTCGGCCCGAATGACGAGGTGTACGCGGCCTGGAACCACACGGTCGGCGGGCGCACGCAGATCCACGCCATGGTCCATCGGGATGGGATCTGGACTGTGATGGGGGAGTCTCCGGAGCCCGGCGCCAGCCCGGTTAGTGGCCTCACGTCGGAGCTGGCCGTGTGGCCGAGCCTGGCCGTGAATGCTTCAGGCATCCCCGCCATCGTCTGGCAAGAGGTCCCTGAAGGTACCGACGGCAGTGGCTTCCGGATCTATGTGAAGGTGTTCGTGGAGGGAGCTTGGCTGGAGTTGGGCGAGGGATCGGGCAGCGGCAGCGGGCTCAGCGGAGGTACTCCGGCCGTTCACGGCACGATCGCCTACGACTCGACAGGAAGCCTCTTCGTGGTCTTCCGTGACGATGGGATCGGCATCCAGGGCGAGATAGCGGGACTGGTCCACCCGGCCGACACGTCCGGCTGAGTCGCGCCGGCTTCGAGCCGTTTGCGCCCTCGCCAGGATTCGAACCTGGGACACCCGGTTTAGGTGACCGGTGTTTGCGATGAGGGCTTGCC
>JBFFIL010000136.1:0-4708 GCA_041556535.1 Acidimicrobiia bacterium
TGCGCTCTAGCCGGACTGAGCTAATCGCCCGTGAGCCGAGCAGGATACCGATACGGCGTCCCCTGTCACAATGCCCCGCACGTGAGGCGCATCGAGTTCGAACATGTCGTGGACAGTGCGATCGAAGGACTCCCCGCCTGGGTCATCGATCAGATCGACAATCTCGTCGTGGTCGTGGAGGAGTGGCCTCCTCCCGACCTGGGCGACGTGCTCGGAGTCTTCGAAGGCATTTCTCTCGCCGAGAGGGAGGAGTACTCCGGTGTCATGCCCGATCGCATAGTCATCTATCGCCAGCCTCACATGGCGATGGGGCTGGACCGGGATGGGCTGGAGTCAGAGATACGGAAGACAGTCCTACATGAGATCGCCCACCACCTCGGAATCGACGATGCCCGACTCGCCGAGTTGGGCTGGGATTAGCGGCGACGCGTCTGCTTGATTCCCGCCGATCGGAGGGTGGCAGCCGGGACACCAGCTTCCCGCCAAGCCGTGTAGCTGATCCCTTTGCGTCCCGAGTATGAGCTCGCATGCTCGACGAAACCTGCCTCCAACTCCTCTAAGTCCCCCATTGATTCCAGCCGGGCCAATTCGCTCTCGATGTCCAATCGTCTTTGGATCAATTCGACCATCTCGAGGGCGTCTTCAGAGGCATCCAGCTTGGCGTCGTTCCTGGTCAGACGTTCCTGCAAGCTCTCCTTGGTGACCGGCCTCCCCCTTCTTGCTCCCTGAATTGCCTGCAAATAGGCCTTGAGGGCACGTGCCTCTTTACGCCCTTTGGCGAGTGCGTCTTTGTGGTCCTGTGACATTGCCATGAAGTCGACGATAGCGACGAAAAGCGATCAAAGGGCAATGGCAGAGTCAGCCCAAGATGAGGCTTGATCGAGAGAACAGGCGAGTCATCGGCCATTGTTCGCCAGGGAAGCAGGGACGTTGGGGGATCTGGCACTCCTCGGTCCAGGCCCAACTGGCAGCCATGTCGGCATCAGTCGCAGACCGGCTCGTGGTGGTCCTCTCACGACAGAGGGCGGAGCCGCCGCCGAACCTCGGGCGGCCCGAGGCGACTTTCGCTACAGCGCAGCCCCGACCGCCGCCGTCAATTCCCGTTCGATGTCTGCGAGGCGCACTTCGGCCAGCCGAATCTCGCGCTCGGTTCGTCCCAGACCGCCAAGGAAGACCTCATCTTGGAAACTCCCCAAGAATTCATCCCGGGACAGAAGTTCCTCAAAGCGTCTTCTCTCGTCGTCGGCGTCGCGGAAGTGCCGGTGGGCGGCAGCGATCAGACGGCCCGTGAGTCTTTGGGTCGCCAGCCGGCGGGTCCGCTCGACGGCGTAAGGGCGGAGGTTCTCCACCGACCACTCGTCCGCACCGAGGAGTACCTCGCCCAGCAATCGGGCGTCTCGAAGGGCTAGCGAGAGCCCCTGCCCGATCAGAACGTTGTTGTATCCGCCGGCATCCCCAACGAGAGCGAACCCATCCAGCACCGGAGATCCGACCCAGCTGTCACCGCACGGAAATGTGCCGATCGGGCCGGCGACCTCAGCATCTACCCAAGCTGTGGAGTCGGGAAGCGTGTGGAGCGAGGCTCCACGAAGAAAGCGGCGCTCGCGGCCCTCCCCGGAGAACCGAGCCTTGTCAACTGTGGGAAAGCACTGGTAAACCCGAGCCAGATTGTTGTGCTGGGGGAATGAAATGAGGTGGGTCGCAGCCTCACGGCAGACGATGTTGGCGTCGGATGGAATACGTTCGGATCTGACGAGCATGCCGGCGGCGTAGTGCTCCACCGGGCCGCGGAAATACTCGAATCCTGCCTGAGTCCTCACCGTCGAGCGACGACCGTCCGCGCCGACTACCAGTCTGCAGCGTGCTTCCTCGCCCGTACCCGCCTTGGTCCAAGCCACTTCTCCCAGTCCGACGGCTACATCCCTCACGCCCCGTCTGACAGCGGCCCCTCTCGCCTCTGCGAGGTCCAAGATGGCCTGGCGTGCCTGCGGGTGACTCAGATTGAGTGAACCTTCGACTCCTCGGACGATCCCCTCCAAGGAGAACTCGCTCATCTCACCCGGATGAATCGAACTCCAGACGATCGCTCGCTTGACCGTGTGCCCGCCTGCGGCGACCAGAACGTCGTATAGACCGAGCTGTTTCGCCTCGGCGACTCCCCACGGCCACATGAGCTCACCCCGATTCTCATCCTCGAACCGCTGCGTCTTCTCCAGCACCAGGACCGAGCGACCCTCACCGGCAAGGGTGGCAGCGAGGGCAGAACCCGCGATCCCGCCGCCGACAATGACGACCTCGAAGCGACCGGGCTGCTCGACGGTGGTGCTCATCGGGTCACGCCCGCGGCCACTCTGAGATCGTGGTCCGTCGATGCTCCGGATTCCACAGCTGCACGGGACTGTTCTTCCGTCAGCAACTCGACAATGCAGAACTCGTTGCCGAACGGGTCCTGCATCACCGCCCAGTCGATGCGGGGAGGCTCATCCCCGTAGGAGCCGGGCCTGGGATAGAGACTCGGAGCGCGCTTTAGGGTTCCACCGATTGCAAGGACGTCTCGGATCGCATTGTCCATCCCGTCGTTGGGCCAGACGTCGATGTGTGCTCGGTTGGTCTCGTGTGGTGTGGGCGGAGTAAGCGCGAACGGCGACCTGGTGGTGTCGTTGAGGATCATGTAGTTGTCTGAGTCTGGGTCGTGGAGGTAGCCGAGCCAACCATGCCAGTCCGCACGGACTCGCCTCCAGCCGAGCACCTCTGACCAGAAGCGCGCGCCCTTGTCGAGGTCGGTGACGTTGATGCAGACCGACTTCCACCTTCCAATGCTCACCACCTCACCTCACAGCTTGCCTCAATTGCTCGCAATGATAGTAGTCTGTTGGCATGGTGTCGAACGTGTCCCCGACCACGTATGGGCTTCTCGGGATGCTCGCCAGCCGATCGTGGACCGGCTATGAGCTCACCCAACAGCTCCACCGATCGCTCAGATTCGTCTGGCCCTCGTCCGAGGGCCATCTCTATCGAGAACAGAAGAAGCTGGTCAACTTGGGGTGGGCCACCGTCGAGGACGAACCGACCGGAAAACGCACTCGAAAGAGGTACACCATCACTCCCGATGGGAGGAGTGCGCTCCGCGATTGGCTCGGGACCTCGCCGGGCGAGCCGAGACTGGAGATCGAAGGCATCCTTCGCTTGTTCTATGGGGACTCCGGTACACCATCGGATCTGGCCGCCTCGCTTGCAACTACATCGCTGCAGGCCGAATCGATGCTTCGAGAGCTGCTCGTATTCGTCGACGAGTACCTCGAAGACGGAGGGCCCCTGTCGATGCTCGAGAACGGCGTCGGAGGGCCTGGACAGGAGCGCTTGACCTTCCGTGGCCGGACTCAATTCCCAGAGCGACTGCACGTCGTGGCAATGGCGATCGAGTTGACCACAGCCCTGCTCGCCGTGCTCATCCGTATCGCGTCGAGCTTCGGCGCTGAGGTCAGCGAATGGGCCTCGACTTCGGCCGTCGAGTTGACGTCCAACACGCGTAGCCGCCTGGAAAGGGTGCATGCGCAGCACGGCCGTTAGGCCGACGGCCGATGGCGAGTCTGCTTGGTCCCCTCCATGGCCATTAGCACCGGAGAGAAGGCACGAATGCACCCCCGATCAGTGGAGCTTCGGCTCGAGGCGGGGATGGGCCGAACACGCGAGGCCGGTTAGGAGACCGGCATACGGAGGACCCTCACGCCGCGTCCGCCTAGGTGCTAGCGCTGTCGTGGCTCAACTCGGAGAGCCAGTTGATCGCCCTGCAGTACCGGGGGGGATTGGTTCAAGCGTGTCGTGCTCCCCACCGGATAGGTCGCTGGAGCAGTACCAGTCCGCACACGGACACGGCCTCGTGGTTCGAGTGAGCCTTGGTGGGCCCTACTGGACTTGAACCAGTGACCTCTTGCGTGTCGAGCAAGCGCTCTACCAGGCTGAGCTAAGGGCCCTATGTTGTCGAGGCGACGACCGGAATCGAACCGGTGTAACGGGTTTTGCAGACCCGCGCCTAACCACTCGGCCACGTCGCCAGTGGCGGCCGATCACGACCGTTCCAGAGCGGAAGACGGGATTCGAACCCGCGACCTCAACCTTGGCAAGGTTGCGCTCTAGCCAACTGAGCTACTTCCGCGGTGTGGAGTGGGGATTCTAGGTCGCAGGATTCCTTTGATGGAATCACACATGCCGGTCCCCCGCACGGGCCACGCCGTGGCGACCCATCACCCGCCGGTCGATCCAAAACCACCCTCTCCCCGTGTTGTCTCGCCGAGCCCTTCTGACTCGACCCATCTGATCTGAGGCATCTCGATAATCGCCAACTGGGCGATCCGGTCGCCTCGACTGAAGGTGACCGGGGCGTCACCGTGATTGATGAGGAGGACATTGATCTCGCCGCGGTAGCCGGAGTCGATCAGACCGGGGCTGTTCACGACCCCGATCCCCGACTTCAGAGCATGCCCGCTCCGGGGAAGCACCAACCCGCCATATCCCTCGGGGATGGCGACCGCCAACCCGGTCGGGACTGCAGCGCGCTCTCCCGGTTCGAGTGAGACATCGACTCTGGAGTGAAGATCCACCGCCGCGTCGCCGATATGAGCAGTTGTGGGAACAGGAAGCGTGGGATCGAGCTCTGATTGACTGACTGCTTCGAATGACTGACTGACTGCTCTGGTAGACTGACTAA
>JBFFIL010000137.1:0-4660 GCA_041556535.1 Acidimicrobiia bacterium
CTTCCCCAGTATCGGCGGGGGCATCGCCTTTGCGATGCGATCACCCACCGAGTACGGATGACCCAGCACTCGGGCAGAGTCGCGGAGCGCCTGCTTTCCCTTGATCGTGGCGAACGTGATGATCTGGGCGACCCGGTCCTGGCCGTACTTCTCGGCCGCGTAACGGATCATCTCGCCCCTGAACCTCTCGTCGAAATCCATGTCGATGTCGGGCATCGATCGGCGGCCGGGGTTGAGGAAACGCTCGAATATGAGGCCGTAACGGAGCGGGTCTATGTCGGTGATCTTCAGGCAGTAGGAGACAATCGAGCCCGCGGCCGACCCCCGTCCCGGCCCAACCCTTATGCCGTTCTCCCTCGCATGGCGGATGAGGTCCCATACGATGAGGAAGTAGGCGGGGAAGCCCATCTCCTCGATGATCTTCAGCTCATGCTGGATCCGCTCCCACACCTCGGGACCCGGTCCGGACCCGTACCTCTCCTCGGCCCCCCGCTCGACGAGGTGACGGAGGTAGCTCACCTCCGTCTCGCCCCCCGGCACCGGGAAATGGGGCAGAAGGATCTTTCCGAGCTCGAGACTGACGTTGGCCCTCTCGGCGATGACGAGAGTGTTGTCGCACGCGCCTGGATAGTCGGCCTCGGGGAAGAGGGCTCGCATCTCCTCCGAGGTCTTCAAGTAGTGCTCCGACCCTTCGAACCGAAGGCGACCGGGCTCGTTTCGAAGCGAGCCGGTCTGGATACACAACAGGACGTCGTGGGCGTCATGTTCATCCCGCCGGGTGTAGTGGGCGTCGTTGGTGGCCAGCAGCGGCGCACCGACACTCGAGGCGATCTCGACCAAGTCGGGCAGGACCCTCCTCTGCGCTTCCAGTCCATGGTCCTGGACCTCGATGAAGAAGCTGTCCCGACCGAATATGTCCTGAAACATGCCGGCAGCGGACCTGGCTGCTTCCAGGTCCCGTATCGAGCCGCTGTTCCCCTCCTCGCTGGGCGTGTCGGGTGCCAGCAGTTGGGGAACGAGCCCGCCCAGGCACCCGGACGTGGCGATGATGCCCTCCGAGTGCTGGTCCAGGAGCTCGGTGTCGATTCGGGGCTTGTAGTAGTAGCCGTCCAGGTAGGCCTTCGACGCCAAATTGAGGAGGTTGCGGTAGCCGGTTTCGTTCTCGGCAAGCAGGTTCATGTGGAACCGGCGGTTGGCCTTGCCCAACGGTCGGTCGTGGCGAGAGCCTCTGACGAAGTAGGCCTCCATCCCGATGATGGGCTTGATCCCGGCCTTGGTCGAGGCCTTCACGAAATCGACGACGCCATACAGGTTCCCGTGGTCGGTGATCGCTATCGCCGGCTGGCCGTCTGCAGCCGCGGCCGCAACTACGTCCCCGATTCGGGCGGCGCCGTCGAGGAGGGAGTACTCGGTGTGAAGATGGAGATGGGCGAATGACACGATCAGCGGCCGGGAAACTTACAACTGTGTAGTTCTGGGAATCTAGCACCCGGCCTCGCGTCGGGCCACGTCGCGAAAACCGCCGCTCGCCGCTCAGATCAGAACGGCGATCACCGACACGGCCACCACGACCACCGCAACTCCGACACGGGCCAAGGGGGCCGCGCTCCCACCCAATCTCGACCACGCCTCACCGATCGCGAACCCGGCAACGAGGCCGCCGAGATGGGCTTCCCAGGCGATGATCGGGAAGAAGAGAGGGATGGCCGCATTCACCAGGAGAAGAAAGCCGATCCGCTGGAGAAGAGCCCGCCCCTGAATCGTGTTTCGCCTGTGGACTGCCCAGTTGGCCCAGATCCCGAACAAGCCGAAGATCGCGCCCGAAGCCCCCACAGCGACCGCATGAGTCTCGCCGAGGTAGAAGAACAGGACTCCTCCGGCTCCTGCCGAAGCCAGGTAGAGGGCTACGAACGGACCGGACCCCATTCCACGCTCCACCTGGGGCCCCAGTACCCAGAGCGCCCACATGTTGAACAGGATGTGCATCGGGCTGGCATGCAAGAGGACGGGTGTGAAGATGCGCCACCACTCACCTGCCGCCACCAAGTCATTGGCCTGCTTGAGATACTCGAACACGGACCCGCCAATCCCTCCGAGTGCCGCGATGAGATAGAAGCCCACCGCCAGCCCGATGAAAGTCCGGGTGGCGGGGATTCCGCGGCGAGCGAATGCGCCGCTCCTGGTACGGGTCGGGATCACCTTCTGGGTGCCTTCCTCCCGGATGCACTCGGGGCAGCGCTGGCCCACGGTTGCGTCGATGGAGCAGGACGCGCATATCGGTCGCCCGCAGCGGCTACATCCGAGCAGCGTGTGGCGATCCGGATGTCGGTAGCAGACCGGCGCCTCCGTTGTGTGATCCTGGGTCACGGCAACGACGGTATTCGACAAACGCCCCTAACCGGCCGCCACTGTCTCCAAGACGGCTTGGAGCTCGGGTGGTAGAGGCGACTCGATGTCAATCGCCGCTCCCGTCGCGGGGTGGGCGAAGGACAGCCGGGTCGCATGCAGGAATTGCCTCGGGGACGCTGCCTTCGATGTCCTCGCCCCATAGGTGCGGTCTCCGACGACCGAGTGGCCAATGGCCGAGAGGTGCACCCTGATCTGATGGGTTCGCCCCGTCTCCAGGCGCACGCTCAGCAGCGTGCACCCCGATGACGGATATGTGTCGAGCACCGCGTAATGGGTGACCGCGGGCTTGCCTCCGTGTGTCAGGGCCCTTCTGGTCGGTCGGGCCGGATCCCGCCCGATGGGCGCGTCGATCGTCCCCGTCGGCACGTTCAGCACACCGTGCACGAGAGCCGTGTAGACCCTGACAACCTCGCGACGCCGAATCATCTCTCTCAGGGACTCGTAGGCGTCATCGGTCCGCGCCACGACCATCACACCCGAGGTCTCCTTGTCCAACCGGTGGACGAGGCCCCACCTGAGCGGCTCCCCCACTCCTTCCAACTCCGGATATCGCTCGAGCAGCCCCGCGGCCAGGGTTCCGTGATGGCGCGCCGACCCGGGATGCACCACGAGGCCTGCCGGCTTGTCGACCACGAGCAGGTGCCGATCCTCGTAGAGCAATCCGAAGTCGACCCTCTCCGGGACGAGAGTCTCCGGATCGGGCACACGCCGGGACCTGATAGTGGATCCCTCGGAAACGGCCTCCGATGCCCGGGACGCGGTCCCATCGACGGTTGCCCCCGCATCGATCAGATCCCGTGCGACGGCCCTGCTGACCCCGAGCAAGACGGCAAGCGCCTTGTCGAATCTCTCACCGTCGAGCTCGGGGGGAACCGTCCGGGTTATCGCGTCTTCCATGAGTGAATGAGTAGTAGCGCGATCGCGAGCGTGATGGAGGCGTCCGCCACGTTGAAGGTGGGTATCCACCACAGGTCGATCCAGTCGATCACCTTCCCGTCGAGGAAGCCATCCCCACGAAAGATGCGATCGGCCAGGTTGCCTAGGGCGCCGCCGAGGACGAGACCCAGCGCAACCACTTCGAGCGTGGGGCGTTCGGCTCTCAACGACCCCAGCACGAATGCCGAGACCGCTATCGCCGCGACACCGATGTAAGGGCCTGCACCTTCGAACAGGGAGAAAGCGGCGCCAGGGTTCTCGGTGTAGGTCAAGGTCAGAAACCCCGGGATCACCTCGAGTGGAGACCCGGCGAAGCTGATCGCCGCGTGTCGCTTTGTGTAGAGATCGACCGCAACGATCAACAGCGCCAACCCGATGGCCTTGCCGTACCTCCGTGTCAACGGGACTTCGCGGCGCACTCGACGCAAAGCGTCGAGTATGGGAGTACGTCGAGTCTCTCGAGCGGGATCGCTTTCCCGCAGCTCTCACAGATCCCGTACTCGCCTGCTTGGATGCGGGCAAGTGCGCGATCGACCTTGCCGAGAAGATCGAGCGTGTTCTGCTCGATGGAAAGCTCTTTGGCGTATTCGAGCTTCATCGAGCTCGCCTCGGCGTTTCCCGGGTCGGGGCTACGATCGGACGAGCTCTCGGTGAGTCGGGCGATCTCTATCTCACGCTCGTATTCGTCGACCAGCTCCTGAAGCCGGTCACGCTCCGACTTCAGGCGGTTCTCGAACCTGTCGACGGTGGATTTGGCGAGTTTGCGTGCCATAACGTCCTACTCGAAAAGGGCCGGAACCCTACCAACGCTCGGAGTGCTACGCCGAGTTTCCGACGCACAGTCTCCACATCGGCGCCGGCAACGACAAACACCCTGGACACCTTTTCCATTCCCGCACATCGGCGGCTCGCCCGGTGCCGGGTTCCCCGGCTCTCTCGCTTACCATCCCCGGCTCATGTCAACGGCCGGCAGTGTCTTCCCCGAACTGGAAGCCTCCCCATCTCACGATGCGCTGGAACGAGAGATTCTCGCATGGTGGGATCGTGAGGGTACGTTCGAGGCGCTCCGCTCCCAGACCGCCGGGGGGCCGGCATTCAGCTTCATCGACGGCCCGGTCACAGCCAACAAGATCCTTGGCGTGCACACCGCCTGGGGACGAACTCTCAAGGACGTGTTTCAGCGCTACAAGGCGATGCGCGGATACGAGCTGCGCTTCCAAAACGGGTTCGACTGCCAGGGCCTGTGGATCGAGGTTGGCGTGGAGCAGGAGTTGGGTCTCAACTCGAAGCGGGAGATCGAGGAGTTCGGACTGGA
>JBFFIL010000138.1:0-4660 GCA_041556535.1 Acidimicrobiia bacterium
AACCGATGTTCCCGGTGGCCGGAGCGTTCAGGCCGGAGGCTTCGAGCATCGCCGCCGCCGCCTCTGTGACGGTTGTCTTGCCATTGGTTCCGGTAACGGCGGCCAGTGGGACATCGATGTGGCGGGCCGCGAATTCGATCTCGCTCCAGATCGGCAAGCCTGCCTCGAAGGCGTCCAGGATCGGAGCCGACCGCTCGGAGAAGCCCGGGCTGGCGACGATGAGGTCCACACCGTGCAAGAGGATCGGATCCCAAGGACCGCTGGCCAGCGGGACTCCCATGCTGAACATCTCGGTGTTTGGCACCTCGTCGTACATGGTGAAGGGCATTCCCTCCCTCGAGGCCAAGCGGGCAGCCGCCTTGCCCGAGACACCGGCGCCGAGGATCAACAGCCTGGTCACAGGATTCCCTCCAGTCGGAGGAAGTCGCCGTAGAAGAGACCCAGCCCCAGGGCGACTCCAATACCAGTGAGTATCCAGAAGCGGATCACCACCGTGGTCTCTGGCCAGCCGCCGATCTCGAAGTGATGATGGAGAGGCGCCATGCGGAATAGACGCCGGCCGAAGCTTCGAAAGCTGACTACCTGAACGATCACCGAGACCGTCTCGGCAACGTAGATCGCTCCCAGCACAACCAGGAGCAGGTGCGTGTTGGTGAGGAGGGCGAGCGCGGCGAGAAGACCCCCAACCCCCTGGCTCCCGACGTCCCCCATGATGATCTTCGCCGGTGGGGCGTTCCACCACAGAAACCCGAGCATGGCCCCGAACATCGCCGCTGAGATCATGGCCAGCTCCAGAGGGTCCACCGCCGAGTACACGTCGGGGTTGCGGAACTGCCAGAAGGCGATGACGGTGTAGGAGGCCACGACCAGGGAGGAGGAGCCGGCGGCCAATCCGTCCATTCCGTCCGCGAGGTTCACTCCATTGGCTGCGCCGGTGAGCATGATGAGGACCCACGCGACGAAGAAGACACCGAGATCGATCCCCAGAGGCCGGACGAATGACAGCTCGGTGACTACGCCCGCCTGCGTGGCCCCATAGGCGAATAGGGCCGCCACGGCGAGTTGGGCGGCGAACTTGGCCGACTTCGACAGCCCGAGACTCCGCTGTCTCGAGTACTTCATCCAGTCGTCGGCGAGACCAACGGCGGCCATGCCCACCAGAGCCAACACCGCAAGACCTCCGCCGGTGCTGAACTCTCGGAACTCCAGGCTTATCCCGACGTCCGGTGACCAGACGCGGACATGGGCCAGCACCCAGCCGAGCACTGCAGCCAGGACGAACACGACGCCGCCCATCGTCGGTGTGCCTTGCTTGTGGGCGTGTCCGGTCAATTCCTCCTGGATGAACTGGCCGATCTCGCGGCGACGGAAGATGCGAATGGCGTAGGGCGTGCCGAAGATCGAGGCTCCGAGCCCCACTGTTGCAGCAACCAGCAGAGGAATCACTGTCTCATGCTCCCCGACCCGGGCCCGGAATCGGCGGACTTCCGGCGCCGCCTCCCGAGCGCGGCCCTGGCTACCTCACGATCGTCGAATGGGCGTCTCTCCCCCGCTATCTCCTGGTGGAGCTCATGCCCGCGGCCCAAGACGAGGACGAGGTCACCGTCTTCGGCCTCGCTGACAGCCATCTCGATCGCCGCGCCCCGATCTGGTTCGGTCGAGTATGACGACCCGGGAACTGCCCCCGACACCACGGCGTCGATGATCTCCGCCGGGTCCTCTGAGCGGGGGTTGTCGGAGGTGAACACCGTCAAATCGGCCCTAGAAGCTGACGCTCCCATGTGGGGTCGCTTCTCCCGATCCCTGTCCCCCCCGGCACCCACGACTGCGATGACCCGCCCCTCACACACCTGTCGGGCGGTTTCTATTGCCTTCCTGATCCCATCCGGAGTGTGTGCGTAGTCGACCACGACTCTGATCGGGTCGTCGCCCGACACCCGCTCGAGGCGCCCGGGGACGACCGGAAGCCTTTCAAGTCCTTCTACGACATCGGCGAACTCGATGCCCGCGGCAAGACTGCAACCCGCGGCCAGTGCAGCGTTTGAGACGTTGAAGTCTCCTATCAGGGGGGCGTTGACATCGGCTTTTCCCCACGGAGACCACATCGAGAAGGACGTCCCTTCAGGTGACCTGGCGCTCACGGCGAATCCCAGGTCACCGCCCGGCCCCACGCGGAGAACGTCGGCATCAGTCGCCCGGGCGATCTCGGCACCGGCCGGATCGGCCACGTTGATGACCGCCGTCCCGATCTCGTAGTCGGTGAACAGGCTTCTCTTGGAGGAGAGGTACGCGTCCATATCGCCGTGAAAGTCCAGATGGTCCTGACTCAGATTCGTGAAGGCGGCAACCGCGAACCGGGTCGCGGCCACCCTGGCCTGGGTTAATGCGTGAGACGAGACCTCGGCAGCCACAATCGCTGCCCCCTGATCTCTCATCTGCGCCAGGAGCCTCTGGAAGTCCGAAGCCTCGGGTGTGGTCCGTTCCGCTCCGAGCTCACGGCCACCGATTCTCGTGGCGATGGTTCCGATCAGCCCTGTCGAGGCGCCGGATCCGCTGGCAATGGATTCGATGTAGTGAGTAACGGTGGTCTTGCCGTTCGTGCCAGTCACTCCTATCACGTCGAGTGCGTGGGATGGGTTGTCGTGCACCTCGGCGGCCAACTGTCCGAGGACAGCCCTTGTGTCGTCGACGATCAACTCGACGACCCCTGATCCCATGTCGTGATCGACGCAGACCGCAGGGCTTCCGGCTTCGATGGCTGCGGGAATGAAGGCGTGGCCGTCGTGGTGAACACCTCGAATGGCAACGAACAATGAGGACGCTCCGGCCGTCCTCGAGTCGTGTGTCACGTCATCCACGAAGGTGGCCTCATCGGAGCCGACCGGGACCACCACTCTCCCACCAACGCGAGTGGCGAGGTCGCTCACCGGCCTACCCGGCGCCATCAGGAGTCACTCCAAGCCGGTGCAAAGCTTGTTCCATGATCTCGGCGAAGACCGGGGCCGCTGCAAGGCCACCGGTTCTGTACTCAAAGGAGGGCGAGTCGATGACGACCGCAACCACGATCTTTGGATCCGTTATGGGCCCGAGGCCCACGAACGACGCCCTGGTCACTTCGGTGTAGCGGCCATCCTCGCCGAGCTTGTTAGCCGTGCCGGTCTTGCCGCCAACGCGATACCCGTCGACTGCCGCGTTCCCTCCCGTCCCATGCTCGACGACCGATGCGAGAAGCTCTCTCATCAGAAGGGCGGTGCCGCTGGAGACGATTCGCCTGGATTCAACACCTGCCACGACCGCCTCACCGTCGACGCTGGAGAAGGAGGAGACGAGGTGAGGGGTCACCCACACTCCGTCGTTCCCGATCGCCGCATACGCTGCCGCCATCTGGAGTGGCGTTGCTGCCACCGAATAGCCGATGGCGGCCGACGCCCAGCACGTCTCACATCCCGCCTCGAAGTTGAGCAGGCCGGGGGCTTCGACGGTGAAGTCGATCCCGGTCTTGGAGCCCAGACCGAACGCTTCGATGTACTCGATGAGAGTCGGTTGTCCGATCGTGTCGGCGATCATGATCGTCCCAACGTTTGACGAGCGTCTGAAGATCTCGGCGACGGTCATGTCGGCTGTCTCATGGCTGGAGAAGTCCCGATAGCACCCGAAGAGATCGTCATCGGCGGAACGACAGGCGTCCTCCCTGAGTTCCAGAACGTCGCCGACGTCCTCGATCACCGTGCCGATTCCCACGGCCCCCTCTTCGAGCGCGGCCGCCACGGTGATCAGCTTCTGAGTCGAGCCGGGCTCGAAGATGCCGCGCACCACGAAGTTCGCGAACATCCTGCACGCAACGGGATCCTCCGACTCGTCACAGCTCGGGTCGATCGCCTGCCTGGTCTGCGGGTCAAAGGCAGGAGCCCCCGCCATCGCCAGCACCTCCCCGGTCTCGACATGGAGAACGACCACCCAGCAGGACTCGGCGCCCGTCCGCTCCACTGCATCCAGACAGGCTTGCTGAGCCTGGAACTGCAGAGGCAGATCGATCGTCGTGACCAGGTCCATGCCCGGCACCGCAGGGACGATGTCCGTGTCGCCCTGAGGGATGATCCGCCCTTCGCCGTCGCGCTCGAAGACCGCCCTTCCCGGCAATCCGCGCAGCTGCTCCTCATATACGAGCTCCAGACCTTCCACCCCGTCGCCGTCGATGTTGACGAACCCGGTCACATGGCTGGCGACGACGCCGGCGGGATAGATCCTCGTGGCCTCGGGATGGGAGTACACCCCCCTGATCTCCATCCCGAGCACTTGCTCGGCGACCACCGACTCCACCTGTCTCTTGATATACACGAAGTCGCGATCGCTGGTGAGCCGCGCGTAAATGGTCTCCGAGTCGGCCCCGAGCAGAGTGCCGATCTGCTGGGCCACCCACAGCGGGTTCTCCACCTGATCGGGCACGGCGAAGATGCTCTGCGCGTCGACGGTCATCGCCAGTGGCTCGCCATTTCGGTCGAAGATCTTTCCGCGCTGAGGTGGGAGCTCCCGGGACACCAGGCGCTGGTCGAGACCGGACTCCGCCAGCTCGGCCGCCTGCACTACCTGGATCTCCACCAGCCGATAGCCCATCGCCGCCCACGCGACGAACAGCAGGAGGCCCACCACCGCAACGCGC
>JBFFIL010000139.1:0-4657 GCA_041556535.1 Acidimicrobiia bacterium
CGGCTAGGGCGACCATCAGCTCGCCGAAGGAGATCTTCATCTGCGGCCGGCTTCCGGAGAGAGTGGCGAACCCGAGGATTCCGGCGGCAGTGAGAATCCCGATGATCGACGCGCCACCCGGGGTGAGGTGGTTCGACTCGATCAGCGCATAGGCGAAGGGCAGTACCAGGAGCAGGAGGAGTATGAGACCTGCCAGCGGGATCCCGATCGCGTCGCCGAGGCGCTTGCGCACCGCCTCGACCTCCTCTTCGTCTTCCTCGGCCACGGCGACCGGCCTGCCCACGAGTTGGGGCACTGCTGCCGTTACGGCGCCAAGTGCCGCGCCCCCGATGATCATCAGCGCCAGCGCTCCGAGAACGGGTATGTGGATCAAGCCCTCCGTCCCATCGACGGCTGTGCCTAGGCCTCCCAGGAGGACCCCTCCCACGATGCCGCCCAACAGTCCCAGTGCGGCTCCGAGCCATACGGTTGATCTCTTCGAGTTGGACAACTGCATGGAGGGATTCGCCCACGATGCCCCGGCACGGCTGAATCCGGCGACGACCCCGCCGAAGACGACGCTGACCAGAGCCACACCGAGTACCAGGGCCCCCGAGTCGACTGCAACCACGGGCCCGCCATTGACGTCGAGAAGCGTGTTCGACGCCCAGAACGAGCTCGCGATCAGTAGGGCGACCACGCCGAGCGCCGCTCCCGTCCACGCGCCGATTCGGACCGCTGTCTTCAGCCGGTCGCTAAGGGCCGCGGGCTCGAGGGGCACGGCCGGCTTGGTCTCGTAGACGGGCTCGGGGGCCGGCGCAGGGGTCACGACCGGCGGCGGGCTCGCGATCACCACAGGAGCGGCTTCCGTCTCGGAGGGCACCTCCGTTGCCGGAGTGGCCGGAGCGGCGGTTACAGCCGACGCGACCGGCGCACCCCCTGCCCATGAGGACAGGACGTCGTCAATGGTCGAACCGGCCGCCTCGGCGCGGGCCGCTGCGGACCTTCGAACGAGATCGGCCGGAGTATCGAGCGCTGCTGCGGCGGCTGCGAGAAGGTCACTCACGGGGCGGCACTTTAGCGAGGGCGATGTCGGCGCCATTCCTCACAGAGCCAGGCCCATCGGTAGCCTCCATCGAACATGCTTGCTGTCATCTCCTACCCGCCGATCCCGATATGGGTGGTCGACGTATTCGGTTTCGACCTCAACCTGTCCCTGCACGGCCTGTTTGCCGCCGTCGGCTTCGGGTTCGGGGCCTATCTGGCGACGAAGCAACTGGGCAAGAGAGGCTTCGACACGCTCAAGTACCAGTCGGCACTGACATGGGGGCTGGTGGGCGCGATCATCGGCGCGCGTTATCTCACTGCCCCGGCGGCGATCATGGAGGCAATCGAGAACGGCACGTCGATCCTCGACACGCTCGCGCCCCTCCGGGGGAACTTCTCCATCATGGGCGGCTTCGTCGGTGGCATCGTCGGTGGAGCATGGCGGATGCGACAGGTCGGCCTGCCGGTATGGGCCACCCTGGACGTGTCGGCGTTCGGTCTGGCCCTGGGGACCATCGTCGGCCGCATCGGCGACCTTGCGATCGTCGAGCACTTGGGCCGGTCCACGACGGCGTGGTTCGGCTACGGGATCAAGCCCGGCTACGACCTGGCTCCTCAACACGACGGACTCGAGTGTGAGGTGACCGAGGTCGGCCTGAACGGGTTCTGCCTCGAAGGCGGCGGCATCTATCACCATGTCGCCCTCTACGACATGCTTCTGGCGGGCGTGCTCCTATTCGCACTCTTCTTCGTCTACCGCCGCTTCAGGCTTCGCTACGGCCAGCTCTTCTGGCTCTGGGTTGCCTGGTACGGGACGCAGAGGTTCTTCCTCGACTTCCTCCGCTTCGGCATGGGAGACGCCGAGATGGGAGTCTTCACGTGGAACCAGCTCTCAGGAGCAGCAGCAGCCGTCGGGGCGATCGCGATCTTCTGGATGATGGGTCGGCGCCAGCCGGTCGTCACGACCGAGGAGGACGCGCTCCGAGGCGCCGAGGTGGAGGGCGCGGCCGTTCTCTAGGCCGAGTTCCTCTCGTCCCGCCAGGCCAACCACTCGGCCACCGGCGACAAGTCGTAGCTCGTCTGGCCATCCAAGCCGAGCGTGATGAACGTCGTGCCGGCGTCGGCGAGTTTGTCCCCGTACGCCGGGTTTGTCGGCTTCGCCCCCGAGGAGCGTTCGATCTCGGAGGGGTCGCGGCCGATGTCGGCACAATGCTGGTCCAGGACGGCGTTCTTGTGGCGGATCAGGTCAGCGTTTCCGAATCCGTGCCAGATGTCGGCGAACTCGGCGGTGTAACGGAGTGTCTTCCTCTCACCACCGCCTCCGATCATGATCGGGATGTCTCGGGTGGGAGCAGGGTTCAGCTTGCTCCAACGGTCCGTGATTCGGGGAAGCGCCCCTCTGAGGTCGGCCAGCCTCGATCCTTTCGTGCCGAACTCATATCCGTACTCGGTGTAGTCACGCTCGAACCAGCCGGAGCCGATTCCAAATATCAGGCGCCCATCGGACATGTGGTCGACCGTGCGGGCCATGTCGGCCAGAAGCTCCGGGTTCCGGTAGCTGTTGCAGGTGACGAGTGCGCCGATCTCAACCTCTTCGGTCACCTCGGCCCATGACCCGAGCATCGTCCAGCACTCGAAGTGGGCTCCATCGGGGTCGCCGTACAGCGGATAGAAATGGTCCCAATTGAAGATGGCGTCCACCCCCATCTCCTCGGCCCGGACCGCTGAGTCCCTGATGGTCTTGTAGTCGGCGTGCTGCTGCTGGAGAGCCACGCCTACGCGTATGGGTCTGCTCATCGGGGGATTCTCCTGGATTCCGCGACTAAAGGAGTCAGGTCTCGATTCCGTGCATCGTGTCGATGATCAACTCGTCCACCACGGCTTCAAGTGCCTCTCGATGAGAAGCTCCGTCCTCGATGGCGGTCTCGAATGTCGCGATCTGGCGGTGGGCGCTGGTGCCCTCGCTGATGATGTCCCTGGCGTGCCTCACCTCATCCCGGACATTGAGCTCCACTGCGTCCTGGGCGACCAACTCGATGATCTCGTCGACCAGCTCTCCCATGGGCACCAGCTTCCCCTTGCCGAAGTCGACCAGCGAGCCGTCGCTCCCGTATCGCTGGGCGCGCCAGATGTTCTCCTCGATCATGCTCGGCGGATAGATCCTCCACTTCTGGTTGTTTCGCCTGAGGCGGTAGAGGTGACTCAGGAACGACTGGTAGATCGCGGCGATGGTCATGGCGTCATCGAGGCGGGTGCACACATCGCTGACCCTCATCTCGAGGGTCGGATAGCGGCCCGACGGACGAATGTCCCACCAGAGGTTCGACGAGTCCTCGATCAGCCCTGCGCCGACCAGCACATCGACGTATCGCTTGTATTCGCCCCACGACTCGAACTCCTCGGGTATCCCGGTCCGGGGAAGGTTCTGGAAGATGACCAATCGGTAGGCCATCAGACCGGTGAGGGAGCCGTCCCAGAATGGTGACGACGTGCTGAGGGCCAGCATGTGCGGCAAGGCATATCGAGCCTGGTTCATCAGGTCTATGCGCAGGTCGGGGTCCTCGATCCCGACATGTACGTGCATCCCGCAGATGACCAATTGACGGGCCACCCGCTGGTAGTCGTCGGCCAGGCGCAGGTATCGCGTCTTCTCGGTGGGCTCCTGATCGGCCCAGTGGGCAAACGGGTGGGTCGAAGCCGCGATGATCGCGGCGCCGTATTCGCTCACGACCGCCGTCAGGTCTCGTCGGAGCCCGGCGAGATCTTCCCTCGCTTCGGCAACGCTGTTGCAGACCTGGGTCACCCCTTCGATCTGAGCCTTGAGGAACTCAGTAGTCACCTTCGACCCGAGAACGTCTCCGAGCTCGTCCCATAGGTCGTCGGGCGGGCTCGAGATCAGGTCCCGCGTCTCCCGGTCCACGACCAGGTACTCCTCTTCGAGGCCGATCGTGAATGAAGGCCGCTCGATCATGCGCCGAGACTATCCCTGCTGCGCCACGGCGCGTCGCCGCTCCTGTGCGCATGCCTCTCTTGCCACGCAACCCTCGAGGTGGTCGTTGACGAGCCCCATCGCCTGCATGAACGCATACACGGTGGTGGGCCCGACGAAGGACCACCCACGCTTCTTGAGGTCCTTCGAGATCTCGGCCGAGATGGGAGTGGACGCCGGTATGTCGACGGGTGGGGGCCGTTCGGGCTCGGCCCATCGCCAGAAGTACGACGCGAGCGTGCCTTCCTGGTCGATCAGATCCAGTGCGCGGTTGGCGTTGTTGATAGTGGAGCGGATCTTGCCTTCGTGTCGAACTATGCCGGCGTCCTGCAGCAGCCGGGTCACGTCGCCATCGCCGAATCCCGCGACCAGCCTGAGATCGAATCCGGAGAAGGCGGTACGGAAGTTGTCTCGCTTCTTGAGGATGGTCAGCCAGGACAGGCCGGCCTGAAACCCCTCCAGGTTGAGCTTCTCGAAGAGCCGGGTGTCGTCGGTGACCGGCCTGCCCCATTCGTCATCGTGGTATGACCGGTAGATGTCGGGGTCGTTGCCCCACCAGCAGCGGACAACGTCGTCGGGCCCCTTTTCGGTCTTCATGGCCCGATATCTAGTCGGTTTAGTCGCGGTTAGCACCCGACTGCC
>JBFFIL010000140.1:0-4611 GCA_041556535.1 Acidimicrobiia bacterium
CGAGCAGGAAGAAGAAGGAGGCTACGACGATGACGGCAGCAAGCAGCGGATGGATGCGGGAGAAAAGCTTCTTCATGTGAAAAGCCGCTCAAGTGGCCTGTCCCTGGTGGCGAGATGCTAACGGCGGGGGCCCGCCTATCAGAAGACCCCTGGTTTACCCTCGCATCGATGGACTTGTCGATACCCACCGTCATCCCTGGCGAGCCAATGCGGGTATCTGCCTCAACGTATGTTGCCTGGAAAAAGTGCCCGGATCAGGCGAATGCCAGGTTCCAGGGGATCTACGGGCCGGACACACGCCCCGCCTTCGTGGGCAGCCTCGCCCACCGCATCTTCAGCCGCCATCTCCTCGGGGGCCCGATACCCCACGACGACTTCGCCCAGGCATGTCGTGAGGAGATTGGCGGCTCGAACCTGAATCAGAAGATGGTCTCACTGGGTCTCAAGCCTTCCGTGCTCGACGACGTCATCGAGGAGGCCCGTTCGCTGTACGAGCGTTTCACGAGGCTTCCCGGCGAGGGCTTCGAAGGGTCGGAGGTCGAGTTGGACTTCGAGTCGGATCACGATGTCGAGCTGGTGGGCAAGATCGATGCCGTATTCCGCGAAGATCTCGGTGGCCACCGGCTGGTGGACTGGAAGACGGGGGACTTGGGCGATCCGGCCGACCAGCTCCTCTTCTACTCCCTGCTGTGGGGTCTCGCCCGCGAGGAGCTGCCTGCATACGTCGAGGCTGTCTCGGTCAGGACGGGAGAGCGTTTCAACACCGTTCCAACTAGCTCCGATGTGGCCTCAGTCGCCCGATCGGTCGCCGATCTGGTCAATGAGATGCGGAAGGCCTGGGCAGACGGGACGAACCTCGAAAAGAGGGGAGGCCCATGGTGTCGTTACTGCCCGATTCTCGACGATTGTCCCGAGGGCCAAGCCGTGGAGGCGCTGCTCGCCTGAGCAGCGCCCCCGTCGGCGTCATCCGATCAGCAGCAGCAACAGCCTGAGCCGCCGCCGCAGCACTCACCGGAATCGATGTTGCGAAGACGCATCGGTCCTCCTTAATAGATCGACGGACTTCGATATATAGATCATGGTCGATATATCGACTAATGTCAATGTCTATGGATTATTGCTGCACTCCACTGTTCGAGGGTGTGCTCGACGACCGGTCTGCCGCCGAGATGGCGCCGGTTCTGGCCGCTCTGGCCGACCCGGTGCGGCTGAGGATCATCTCGATGCTGGCCGCTTCGGAAACGGGCCGTGCATGTGGCTGTGACCTCGAGGGCCCGCTGGGTCTCGCCCAGCCGACCGTGTCACATCACATGAAGGTGCTTCGAGAGGCGGGTCTGGTCGAGGGGATCAAACAGGGACGATGGGTCCACTACCGGGTGATACCGGAGAGGCTGGCCGAGATACGCGACGCTTTGGCGCCGACCCGAGCACTGGCTCAGTCCTTCAACGGTTGAAGCCGGGCGACGTCGGCTAGGAGATCGCCTGCTTCAGAGCCTGAAAGACTCTCTGGTGATCACCATCCATGCGCTCCGGGTGCCATTGCACGCCGAGCGCCCACCAATCCCCGTCGTAGCGGGCCGCCTCGACGAGCCCGTCATCGGCCCGTCCCTCCACGATGAGCTCCGGCGCGACACGAGCGATGCCCTGATGGTGGAGCGTGTTGACCTTCGCCTCCGCAGCTCCGTAGATCTCCGAGATGAGAGAGCCCTCTTCGAATGTGACAACGTGCCGTCTCGAGCTGACCTCGTCGGGCTCGCTGTCTTTGGTGATCGGCTCGTGGACGGTCCCTGCGGCGGTGACCTCTTGGTTGATCGACCCGCCAAGCGCGACGTTGAGGAGCTGCAGGCCGCGACAGATGGCCAGCACCGGCTTGTCCTGGTCTCGAGCAGCCCGGACGACCGCTATCTCGAATTCGTCGACAGCAGGGTCGTTGCCCCGCGAGCTCGTGGCCTTCTCGCCGTAGCTGGAAGGGTCGATGTCGTCGCCACCGGAGATCACGACACCCCGGACCAGCCCGACGAGGCGCTCCGCCTCCGCCGGGTCCTGGGCGTTGGGGAAGAGCAGCGGGGTCATGCCGGCCGCTATTACCGAGTCGGAGTAGTACGCGGACAGTGCTTGGAGCGTCTCCGGCCCCAGATAGGTGTTCAGCCTCCTCCGCCATGCCGTGATACCGACCAGAGGTCTCATTCGCCCAACTCCGATTCGTAGTGCTTCGCCCCCGGCCCCCGTGGCGCCCTGATGCCCCTGAACTCCCAGTCGCCACCCATTGCGGTAGAGATGACTTCCTCGGAGTCGCTTGGCTGGGCCCCGATCTCGGGCCGTATGGCGATGTCTCCTTCGACGATGGTATTGGTCAGCTCTCCCAATCCGTCGACTTCCACCGTCACCACGTCACCGGGCTGCACCGGGCGCGACCCCGCCGGGGTGCCGGACAGGATCACGTCGCCGGGGAGGAGCGTGATGGAGCGTGCGATGTCGGCGACCAGGTAGTGCATGTCCCATTCCATCTCACTTGTGTTCCCCGACTGCGCCATGACCCCGTTGACCAGCGTTCGGATGCCCCGGTCGCGAAAGTCCCAGTCAGTGACAAGGCCCGGACCCAGAGGGCAAAGCGTGTCAGACCCCTTCACCCGGAGCATCGAGCCGGCGTCCGTGTCGCGAAAGTCGTGGAGCCCGTAGTCGTTGGCAATGGTGTAACCGGCGATGTGGCGGGGAGCATCGTCCTGGGAGATGTTGAAGGCGGTCTCGCCGATGACGATCGCGACTTCCCCCTCGAAGTTGAGGTACTTGCAGCGGCGGGGCCGCACGACGTCGCCGAGGTGGGAGTTGAGGGAGGTGGTCGGCTTGTGGAAGTAGGTGGGCGCCTCCGGGAGCTTGGTCATGAATTCGTCGACTCTGCTCCGATAGGTGAGGTGAGTTGCGATGATCTTGGTCGGCTCTATGGGGGGGAGGTATGTCGCCGCCGCGGCAGCGATCCGCTCCCCGTCGATGGTCACCAACTCCCCGTCCTCCACATGGACACTGTGCGGCTCGCCGTCGATGAGGATCCGTCTGAATTCGGGCATCGGAGCTGTCACGCTACCGCTCCGTCTAAGTTCGTCCCAGATCCCTCATGACGACAGCGACATCCAGCGGCGACCTCGGCGATCCGTTCGCGGACATCACATCACATGACACCTATCTTTCCGGGTTCCCCCACGCCGCCTTCGAGCGCTTGCGGGTCCAATCCCCGGTGGCCTGGATCGACGAGGCCGAGGGGTCGGGGTTCTGGGCGGTGACCAAGCACGCCGACGTCATCGAGGTGAGCAGGGATTACAAGACCTTCAGCGCGGCGAGGGGTATTCGCGTCGAAGAGATGTCCGACGACGAGCTCGAGGCGCGGCGGACGCTGATGGAGTTCGACCCTCCCGATCACACCCGTCTTCGCCGACTGGTCCAACCCGGCTTCACCCCCAAGGTCGTTGCTACCTACGAGGCGACGTTCCGTGAGCTGGTCAACCTCGTCCTCGATCAGGTGCTGCCCAAGGGCGAGTTCGACTTCGTCACCGAGATAGCCCGCGAACTGCCCATCCGGATGCTGTGCCGGCTCGTTGGCGTGCCTGAGGAAGATGCCGGGAAGTTGGTGGCATGGGGAGACCAAATGATCTCCAACTCGGACCCCGAGTACACCCCTGTGATCATCGACAAAGTCGACACCGAGGAGTACCGGCTGCTCCCGTTCCGGTCACCTGCAGCGCTTGAGGTCTTCCGCTATGCAGAGGAGATAGCGCTCGAGCGGAGGAAGGATCCCAAGGACGACATCATCACCACTCTGCTCCAGGCCGAGCCCGACGGTGAGCCTCTCACCGATCTCGAATTCAAGAACTTCTTCACACTGATGATGGTTGCCGGGAACGAGACCACGCGGCACACGATCAGCCACGGCCTCGTCTTCCTGCAGGATCACGCCGAGCAGCTGGCCGAGTGGAAGGCCGACCCGTTCGGGATGTCAGCGCTGGCGACCGAGGAGATCCTCAGGGCTTCGAGCGTGACGATGCACTTCAGAAGGACCGCGACGAAGGACACCGAGATCCGGGGCATCCCGATCGAGGCGGGCGACAAAGTGGTGGTCTGGTACACGTCGGCCAATCACGACGACGACGTCTTCTCGGAGCCCTTCAGGTTCGACCTGGCGCGGGACCCCAACCCGCACCTCGCCTTCGGTACCGGCCGTCATGTCTGCCTCGGGAAGACGCTGGCGATGTTGGAGGTTCGGGTCTTCTTCGAAGAGTTCCTGTCCAGGGTGTCCTCCTTTGAGGTTGGGGAGCCGGATCTGCTGCGCTCCAACTTCATCCGTGGGATAAAGCACCTTCCCGTGAAGGTGTCCTGACCTCACCCGAGCCGGTGTGCCCTAGCCGATCAGGGTCTTCTCGATGATGTCGATGGCGTGGTCGACGTGTTCGACGGTCGAGCGTCTGTTGAGGATGGCGAAGCGGAGAATGAAGCGCCCATCGACCGTGGTCGGGCTCAGGTGCGCGGTTCGGTCGTCGTTGACCGCTTGCCAGGCAGCGCGGCCGAGATCGTCGTCGTCGAAGCCAAAGGCGACGATCGACAGGTCGGGCTCCCAGCACG
>JBFFIL010000141.1:0-4606 GCA_041556535.1 Acidimicrobiia bacterium
CACGTTCACGACTATGGGGCGGTCGATGGTGGCGAGGTGAGCCTCGAACCTCGTCGGATCGGTGGTGGGTAAGTCCGGTTCGACTGTGGCGGGGGGCGCGGTGGTCGAGACGGCACCTCCACAGGCCGCAACAAGGAGAAGGATCGCGACAGCCTTATTCCATGAGACCCGCCGCTTCTTGAGTCTGACCACGAAGCGTTCAACGACCCTTCGATCGCGGTTATGCCGCGGCTTCCAGCCGCCGGGCGCCTCGAACGGGCATGAACAGTGTCCCGCTCGACTCGGCCAGTCGCACCGGCTTGGACCCGAGCCAACGCCATATCGCCCTTGCCTCCTCTGAAGATTCCACACTTGGCGGCACACCGTGATCGGACGCTCGCTCCTCGAAGCCATCCTGAGAATCGGGTGGTGGGGAAATAGTCGTGCTTCCCACCAACGAGCCATGGTCGATCACCACCCGCCGGCCCTCCGGTGTCTCCACCTCCATCAGCCCGGCGGTCTGCAGCGCCTTCCATATGTGCCGGGTCTCCAATGCGGTCGCGAGCGCGTCGTGCCTGTCGCGCAGCCAGCCGGCCTCCTCGTAACGTCGTGTGCTCGCCATTTCGCGCATGCGTTGCTCCAACGGCTCGAGTAGAAGCCTCGGGTCGGCCTGCAGCCCAGCGAGAAGGCGCTCGATGATCGGCCAATACTCGGCCTCGCTCAACGAGCCATCGCAGGGACAGCGCGCAACTCCGATCTGTGCCGACGCGCACTTGCCCGAGCGTGTTCCCGGGCGCCCCCTGCACCGGCGGATGGGGACAGCGTCCCACAGAGCTGCCACGACGAGGTCGGCCATTCGCTTCGAGCGGAAGGGGCCGAGGTATGCCAGGCCGTCGTCTCTCAGTGCACGGACGACGGAAAGCCTCGGAAATCTCTCACCCGTAACCTTCACGAAGTGGGAGCTCTTGGGAGGTCGGCTGCGACGGTTGTACCGCGGCCTGTGGGCGTGAATCAGACGCAGCTCCGTTATCTCGGCCTCGAGCGTCGTTGGCGTCTCGCTGTAGTCGATCGCGTCAAGCTCCTTCATCAGGTTGTCGATGGAGCGCCGCTCGTCTCCGTAGAAGTACTGCCGCACCCGCGCCCTCAGATTGGATGCCTTTCCGATGTAGATAGGTGTCCCGTGACGGTCGCGAAAAATGTACACGCCCGGTCCACGCGGTAGATGCTCGGTGAGGCCGATCTTGCCGTAATGGGCCGAGCCCTTGGCAGTCGGCAACTGGAGGAGGTCGTCGAGGTTGGTCACCCCGAGTGATCCTGCGCGTTCGAGGAGGGAGTGGAATACGTGTGCAGTGGCTCGGGCATCTTCGAGCGCTCGGTGATTGGGCGTCGTGGGGCTGCGGAAGTGGGCTGCCAGGGTCTGCAGCCTCAGATTGCGGACCTCACCTCGAACGAGTCTCCGAGCCAGCGCCGCGGTGTCGGATGACCTGTTGGGAAGGCGGCCGAACCCGAGCCTCTCCGCGGCCGCGTTGAGAAATGAGAGGTCGAATCGGACGTTGTGCCCGACGATGACGGCATCACCGATGAACTCGAGAAACGTGGGAAGCGCTTGAGCGATTCGGGGGGCGTCGACAACCATCGCATGGGTGATGCCCGTGAGGATGGTGATCGATGGGGGTATGTCCACACCAGGGTCGACCAGCGTCTGAAAGGCGCCCATCTGCTCACCGCCCCGGTACTTGACCGCGCCCATCTCGGTTATCTCACAGCTCGACGCGACCGCCCCGGTTGTCTCGAGGTCGAGCACGCAGAAGGTGACGTCGAACAGGGGAGTGGACAGATCGTCGAAGCTGGGCTGAAAGAAGGGCGCCACGGCCCACGAGAGATTACGTCGAACAAGTGTTCGATGTCAACGACTACGCTGCCGAACCGCTTCGAACGCCACGACGGCCATGGCAGTGGCGACGTTGAGCGAATCGGACGCTCCCGCCATGGGGATCCTCAGATGGAGCACGCTGGCGCCCAGAGCCGCCGGGGAAAGCCCTGCATCCTCGGAGCCAACGAGCAGGCAGACCGGCCCGGTGAGGTCTGCCTCCCAGACAAGCTGACCTTTGCCAGGGTCGACGGCCAGCAGAGTCACGGAGTGCTTCCGGGCCCATTCGACGAGCTCATCCAGGTCGCATTTGGCGATTGGCACCGAGAAGATCGCACCGGTGGAGGAGCGAAGGGTGTTGGGATTGAAGGGGTCTGCACCGCCGGAGACGATGATGAGGGCTTCTGCGCCCACGGCGTCGGCGGTCCGCGCCATTGCGCCCAGATTCCCTGGCTTCTCGGTCGATTCGGCCGCGAGAAAGAGAGCATTCTCGCCCGGGCTCAACGAGTCGAGCGACGTCTCGAATTGCCGGAAGACCCCGATCAAGCCTTCGGATCGGCTCCTGTACGACGCCTTGTCCAGCACCGTGGGAGCAACGGTCACAGGCTCGACCGGGAGGTCCAGTCCGACGCGACCGTCGCTGTAGGCCTCGACGAGTTCGATGCCGGCGTCAAGCGCCCTCGAGATCAATCGTCTGCCCTCGACCACGAAAACCCGCTCGGCGTCCCGATGCCTGCGATCGCCGAGCCTGACCAGGCGCTTGATCCTCTCGTTTGAGGCCGAGGTGATGTCGAACGCCATGCCGCGGAGTATCGCATCGCGCCGGCATATGGTGAGGAGATGGCTCTGACCGCCCTCGGTACGTATAGGTCTCAGACAGAGGCGGCCGTTATCGGCGCGAAGTTGAAGGCGTACGGAATCGACTCGATCGTCGACGCCAACCTGTCAGCGTCGGGCTTGCCGAACCTCGAGCTGAGCCAGGGCGTTCGGGTGCTGGTACGCGAGGAGGATCTGGCCGAGGCGTATGAGGTGTTGGAGAGGATGCTCCCCTCCGGGGACTAGTCGCCCCAGGTCTCCCGGTGTATCACGGCTCCACGCTCCCTCTTCGGCCGATCGAGGCTGCCCGATCTCCTGTCTGGCGCGCCATGGCCGAGCGTGACCACCCCGATTGGGGTGTGGTCTTCGGGGAGTGACAAGAGCGAGGCCAAGTCGGGGACCGAGTGAACCCCGAGGAACCCTGCCGCCAGTCCCTCGTTGGCGGCTGCCAAGAGAACACTCATGAGTGCCGCGCCCGCGTCCACCCACCAGAAGGGGATCGGCCAGTCGATCTCCCCGTCCGGCCCGAGCTTGTCCGGCTCCCGGTAGCGATCGTGGTACACCTTCTCGCTGACCGAGATGATCAGGTGTGCTGGGGCCCTCGAGATCCAAGGGTCGAAGCCGGCGCTCACGTATGAGGCTTCCCCGGCGAGGTCTGCGATCGCCCGTCTGGTCTCCTCCCTGGTCGCAATCACAACGCCGAGAGCCTGGCTGTTGCCGGCCGAGGGCGCCCGGAACGCGGCGTCTGCGATCCGGTCCAGGGCACCCTCGTCGATCTGCTGATCCGTGTAGTTGCGGACCATTCGCCTTCGGGCCAGGACATCTGAGAACTCCATCAGTTGATCCTGACACATCTCCCGTCCCTTGGCATGAGCCCGGCGGGGAACTTCGTTGGAGGCCCCGTCGGCCCTCAAGTGCACGCGGGCGGGCAGACTCGGGATTAGGTTGCCGCACATGACGTCCGCAAGGGATGCGTCCGAGCTAGTCGTCTGGACACGGGGGAAGGGCTGCTCGGAACTGGCGGGTCTCCTCGCAGATCGAGATCCGAGCCGGATAAAGGGCGATCTCACCCAGGAGTGCATCAATCATCGCGCCGACTTGCTGGTTACGAGAAAGGTCCCGGGCAACTTCGACCACGTGAACGTGGTTGTCCCTGTTGATTTCGAGCCCGGGAAGGTGAGGCAGGTGGTCGCGACCGTTGCGGGGGGCCCGAATTCGCTCCTGGCCGCTCAGACCGCCGATCGTCTGAGCAGCGCCCTGGGCGTCCCGGCCGAGATGATCTCCGCGAAGCGAGTCGACCAGGACGACGCGGACACGAACATGATATTGGGACAGATCGGCAGCGATCTGCCCGGGCTGGGCCGGCGGGTCGTCGAGGTCGATGAGATCGGAGAGTTGGTCGAGGACCTGGGGGAGGGAACACTGCTTGTGCTGGGTGCTCCAGGAGGGTCCTGGCTTCAGAGGTCGATGCTCGGAGCGGGCGCGCGGCTGCGCCGCACTGCTCAGGCCGGCGTGGTGATAGTCCGTTCGGCTCCCGACCGCGTGTTCAGGTTCATGGGAGACCCGGTGTTCGTGGCGCCGCTCAGGCACGCGGATGACACCCTCCGCTTCCACGTCGAGAACACGCTGGCGGTGGCAGATCAGGGCCGTCTGATAGGGCTCGTCAGGCGATCACGACTGGTCGAGGCTGGCGAGGCGCCGGTGGGGACACTCATGGAGGAAGCACAGTCGGTGCGTGTGGACAAGACTCTCGCGGAGGCGAGCGAGCTCCAGTCAACTTTCGGAGCCGATCCGATTCCGGTGACCGACCACGAGGAGCACTTGGTCGGGGGGTTGTTGTTGCCGGTCGCGTGAACGGGGGCAGAATCTAGGCCGATGACTGTAAGACGACTCGCCCGCGGTTTGACCTGGACCATCGTGGCCCTACTCGTGGTGTACCAC
>JBFFIL010000142.1:0-4585 GCA_041556535.1 Acidimicrobiia bacterium
ACGCATGTCAATCAGGCCAATCGTCGGCTCCGCTGCCCTGAACGCCCCGAGCTCGGCCAGCGTGAGCGCACCACGCTGGTCCGCCACCAGCAGGGTGGGGCCCATCCCCTGACCGGTCTCGACGTACCACGAGGCGCCGCCCGGCCTGAGACCTGCCTCCAGCCAGTTCTCCATCTCCTTTTCGTGGGTGCCCGAGCCGTCACCGCGGCTCACGAACGGGATTTCCGAGGCCACCACGACCCGGAGTGCCTCGGGGAGCTCGTAGCCGGCAAACAGATCCGCCAACTCGGCGGGGCCGGCGAGGATGAACGCTGATGAGAAGACGAGGGAGGAGGAGGATGCCTCGCCCGACCGGAGGAACTCCGCCTCCTGCAGCGGCGCATGGGTGATGGTCACATCCGCCGCGCCGCGGCGGCCCAACTCGAGGGCGAACAGGGTCGACTCGCCGACGACTGAGACCGTCACATCAGGATGATCCGCCTCGAACGCCGCGGCCAGGCGGTCTACGAAACCCGAGTCGACCACGGTCGTTCCCGCCGCGACAACGATCCTCGCCGACTGAGGGGAGCAGGAGGCCGCTGCAAGAGCAGCCGCTGCCGCCAGAGCGAGAAGGGCCCCCAGTCGCCTCACGCCGGGATTACGGCGACTGCCGACGCCTTGACGGCGACCGAAACGCTCAGACCTGGCGCCAATTCGAGGTCACCCATCGCGCCGGGCGTGATTACCGCCACAACGGGAACGCCCACGTCCACGACGACTTCGACCAGCCCGCCGAGCGGGGTGATCTCGACGATCGTCCCCGCCCATCGGTTGCGCTCCGAGCCAGACCTGGCCTGATCGAGCGAGATCGTCACGGCTTCTCCGGGGAAGACCGCCCTCGCCGTCCCTGCGACCTCGCCGGTCCCGACCACATCGATCGAGCCGGTCCGGAGAGTGACCAGGAGGCCGTCCCCGGGCTCGGCCGTGCCGGGGATGACGTTCTGGACGCCGAGTATCCGGGCTACGTCGACCGACGCGGGGCTGGGGAGCACCTCCTGGATGGCGCCTTGCTGGAGCAGTCGCCCTCCGTCGATGACCGCTATGTCGTTGGCGAGCGCCGCCGCAACGTCCAGGTCATGAGTGACGACTACCGCACTTCGCCCTTCGAGCGAAGATGCCACCTGGGATATCACCATCTGCTTGTCAGCATGATCCACTGCCGCGAGCGGCTCGTCGAGGAGCAGCCATGGCGCTCTCTTGGAGAGAGCCCGTGCCAGGGACAGTCTCTGGGCCTCTCCCCCGGACAACTCCGACGAGGCCCTCCCGAGCAGGGAGTCGACGCCGAGCGCCTCCGCCTTCTGGGCCGCCCACGCCGCCTCTTCGGGATCCAGCCCCAGTCCCAGGTTCCACCCGGCCAGGCCACGGAACAAATAGGGACGCTGCGGCAGGTAGTGGCAGTCCAGTCTTGGCTCGGCCCCTCCGATCCCGGCCAGAGCCCTCAGTACCGTTGTCTTGCCGGCGCCGTTCGGCCCGAAGAGCACGGTGACGCGCCCCTCTGCAAGGACCAGATCCTCGATGTCGACGACCGAGCCGTCGTCGGGGACCCGAATGTCGACCGCAGTCACGTGCTCACCGGGCGATGGCCCCAGCGCCCCAGGAGAAGATTGACTCCGAGGCTGATCAGGAGAAGAACGATCCCTGCCGCCACCGCCGCCCCGAAGTCGGCTTGACGGCTCTCCTGGACTATCAGAGTGGTCAGGACGCGGGTCTCGCCGAGCACGTTGCCTCCCACGATCAATACTGCGCCTACCTCGGAGATCACCCTTCCGAACGCAGCGACCGACGCCGCTGCAACGCCTGCTCCCGCTTCAATCGCAGCCACTCTCCCAGTGAGCCATCGGCTCAGCCCTAGAGCCTCGAGCTGCTCCAGGGCGTTGGCCGGGAGGCCTCTGACAGCTCCAGCCGTCACTCCTGCGGCAATGGGAACCGCCAGGAGGAACTGAGCCACGACCATCGCGGTGGGGGTGAATACGAGCCCGAGACCGCCCAAGGGGCCTTCGCTCCAAAACGCCAGCAATAGCCCCAGGCCCACGAGAACGGGTGGAATTCCCATTCCGACGTTGACGGCCAGGCCGAGCACCTTTCGCCCCTTGTATCGCCCGAGGGCCAATGAGATGCCGAGGGGGACACCTGCGAGAACCCCTAGAACCGTCGCTATCCCGCTGACGAGGAGTGTCAGCCCGAGCACCTCGGCAAGAGCCGGGCCGAAACCGCTCAGGGCGTCGAGCGCGTCGGAGAGAACCTGGCCGATGAACTCCATGTGGACGCCAAGGTTACGGTGGACCGGCCCGGCAGCGTGGCTAGCCGAGCTTGTCCGCGAGGAGGCGGTTGACCATCGTCGGGTCGGCCTTTCCCTGAGTGGCTCTCATCACCTGGCCAACGAGGAATCCGAGAGCCTTCTTCTCGCCGGCTCGGTATGAGGCGACCGCCTCGGGATTAGCCGAAACCACCTCGTCGACTGCTTGCTCGAGTGATGCGGTGTCGGAGATCTGCAGCAGGTCTCGCCTCTCCGCCACGGCTCGCGGCATGCCTTCTCCGGCCAGAACCCCTGCCAGGACGTGCTTCGCCGCAGATGCGGAGACAACGCCCCCCTCGACGATCTCCACCAACTCGGCCAGGTCGGCGCCGGAGAGGGGGAGAGCCAAGAGCGCCTCGCCTTGCCGCCGCGCCCAGGCGGTCACCTCTCCGGTCATCCAGTTGGCAGCAGCCTTGGGAGAAGCCCCGAGCCCGACGGCTTCCTCGAAGACCCCTCGGAACGCCAACCCCGCGCCTGACATGACCTCCGCGAGCGAGTGCTCCAGACCAAGGTCCTCATACCTCGAGCGACGAGCGGCGGGAAGCTCCGGGAGTGATCCTTCGACCTCGGAGATCCATGCGGAGTCCATGACCATCGGCACCAGATCGGGCTCTGTGAAGTAGCGGTAGTCAGACGACCCTTCTTTGGTCCTCATCGAATGGGTGAGATCCCCATCCTCGTCCCAATGCCTGGTCTCCTGGACGATCGATCCACCGGTCTCGGTGGTCTCGATCTGACGGCCGATCTCGTGGTCCACCGCCCGCTCGAGGGACCTGAAGGAGTTCATGTTCTTTATCTCCACCTTCGTGCCCAGCTGATCGCTGCCCTCAGGTCGGATCGAGACGTTGGCGTCGAACCTGATCGAACCCTCTTCGAGCCTGGCGTCCGACACACCCAGCTCCTCGACCAGCTCGGTCAGGGCCTGTGCGTAGGCGCGTGCCTCCGCGGCACTGCGAATCTCCGGCTTGGAGACGATTTCGACGAGCGGCACACCGGAGCGGTTGAAGTCGAGGAGCGTCGACTCGGCCGCGTGGATGCGCCCGCCGTCGCCCAGATGCGTCGACTTCCCGGTGTCTTCCTCCATGTGGGCGCGTTCGATGCCCACCCGCCTCGTCTCACCGTCGACCGACACGTCGAGGTGGCCTTCCCGGCAGACAGGAATGTCGAACTGGGAGATCTGATAGTTCTTGGGAAGATCTGCATAGAAGTAGTTCTTGCGGTGGAAGACCGACCTAGGGGAGACCTCGCAGTTGAGAGCCAGGCCGATGGCCATGATCCACTCGATGGCCTTCTTGTTCGGGACCGGGAGCGCACCGGGCAGACCGAGGCAGACCGGACAAATATTGGTGTTTGGCGGGCTGTTGAAGTCGACAGCGCACCCACAGAACATCTTCGACGCAGTCGAGAGCTCGACATGCACCTCGATGCCGATAACGGCCTCCCATGCGCTCACGAAGCCACCTCCGCCAGTTCAGGCTTCGCCGAGAAACCCGCAAGCCGCTCTACCTCGGCGGCGGCCTGGAACAGCACCTCTTCGCCCAGAGCAGGCGCCATGACGTGGAAACCGATTGGGAGCCCCTGGTCGTCGAGCGCCACGGGGACCGAGATCGCAGGATGCCCTGCGAGGTTGGACGGGATGGTGCAGATGTCGGACAGATACATCGCGAGCGGGTCGTCGACTCTCTCTCCTGCCGTGAAGGCGACCGTCGGCGAGGTGGGTGAGACCAGCACATCGACGTCGTTGTAGGCGCGGGCGAAGTCCTCCTGGATGGCAGCCCTTACCTTCTGGGCCTGTCCGTAGAAGGCGTCGTAGTAGCCGGCGGACAGGGCATACGTGCCCAGCAGGATCCGGCGGGTCACCTCGGGCCCGAAACCCTCGGCCCGGGTCCGGGACATGAGCGCCTCCGTGGTGGGCCCTTCGGCTCGGAGCCCGTATCTGATCCCATCGAACCGTGCGAGGTTGGCCGATGCCTCGGCGGGTGCGATCAGGTAGTAGGCAGACAGGGCGATATCGAAGGTGGGAAGGGATACCCCGACGATCTCCGCCCCAGAAGACGCCAGTTGGTCGACGATGTCCTGGACAGCGCTCTCGACGGCGGGCTCGTAGCCCTCGCCGGACAGTTCCTCGACCACTCCTACTCGCAAGCCCTCCACCCCACGGCCCAGGCCTGCCCGCGGATCCGGATACACACCGCGGTATGAGGTTGCATCGAACGGGTCATGGCCCCATATCGCTTCGAGGGTGAGGGC
>JBFFIL010000143.1:0-4580 GCA_041556535.1 Acidimicrobiia bacterium
CGCGCGCAGCCTCTCGAACAATCCGAGCTTGAGGGTCAGATTGGGCCCTGAATCGGCAGCCTCCGATGACGAAATCGTCTGCGACCCGAGGATCTTTCAGGCCGCATACCACCGGAATGCCCCCGTCACACCCGACGAAGTAGCCCTTGCCTCTTCCCTCCACGAAGTCATGCACCTGGTGTCCACCAACTTCGACGAGAAGCGTGAGCTCCCGGAAGGATGGCCCATCGAGGGCGAGCAGGCGGAGGGGGTCGAGATGGATCTCCTCACCGCACTCGAACGGACCGAGAAGCCCGTCGCCGAGGTCCTCTTCTTCAGCCTCGAGGACGCCCGCCAGGAGGCGCAGGGACTCCAGACCTACGCGGGAGCGAGGTCCGTTCTCGCCGACCTCTACCTCTCGGCGCTCGGCCAGGCCATCACGAAGTCGGGAGCGTTGAGCCAGTTCGTCCTCGGGTGCTTCCTCCTCACAGGCGGCTATGTGGACAGGGAAGTCCTCGAGAAGAGATTCGAAGCGCGAGCAGCGGTCGCCCTGGACGAGGCCACCGAGCACTGCCGGCGTGCAGCGGAGTCGAACGACCCCTGGGAGGTTGCCCAGTTGGCTCTCGAGCTGGAGGCCATTGCCAGGGCGAACCAGCTGATAACCGAGGTACCCGAGACTGCCACCGGTCCACAGAGGAAGCTCGCGAGAGAGAGTGATGCCGAGAAGGCGGCCGAGGGCGTGGACACCGTGCGGATGGTCTCGCCAATCGTGGCCGACGCGGAGTCCTATCAGAACACCAGGCGGTCTGCCGACGCGAGATCAGGCGAGTCGGACCGAAAGGGCGCATCCGACATAGCCGACGACGAGTCGACCGATCAGCTTCTGCGTGTCAGCCAAGCACCGGAGATCTTTCTGCCGACGGGGCAGGGGGGCAAGCTCCTGGTGACCCAGATCCCGTCCGCATTCGCCAGGTTCGGAGTCGATGGCATGACCTCCATCGAATCTGCCGCCAAGAGATGGGAAGTGGCACAGCGACGCGTGTCGGGCGAGCTGTTCCCGCTCTTCGCCGCGAACCAGCGAAGGGGGCTCAGGTCCGGATTCGACCAGGGAGACGTCTCGCCGCACGCGGCCCTGTTCATCGGAGCCGGCCTCTACCAGCGTCTCTACGAGCGAAGGTCGGCGCGCTCCCGCCGACAGTACGCCGTATCCCTCCTCGTCGACGCCTCGGCGTCGATGCTCAGCCCGGGTAGGGGCCGGGGGGCGGGCACGTCGTGGGCCATGCCCGCCGCACTGCTTGGAGCGTGGACCATGGCAATGCTCTGCGACGAGCTCCAGATCGACTTCGAAGTGGCTCTCTTCAATCGAGGATTCGCGGCGCGACCCGACGACACCGAGGCGAGCTATCGCCGGGCGCGCTCGGCGGCGACCGCCGGCCTGAGACAGACCCAGGGCACGGCCGCGGACAGGCTCACATCGACTGTCAACCACTACATGGTGAAACCGTTCGGTGCCCGATGGAGAGACAGCCGCCACCTGCTGGCAGGACTGTTCTTCGCCGCGCATGAGCCACGCAGGGCGGCAACACTCGCCCGCCGCTCCAGTGACTCGACCCCACCCGTGTCGCTTTTCGAGAAGTCGGCCAACGTCGACGAGTTCAACCTGATCCACGCAGCGGAGCGAATGGCGAGGCTCGGAGCCGACGTGCGGATCCTGATGGTGCTGGCCGACGGGATGACACGAGGTTCGGTTGAAGCGCTCACCCGGTCGGTTTCAGCCGTGGAAAAGTCCGGCACGACGGTGATCGGGATCGGCATCGGCGACCACACGGTCGACCAGGCATATCACAGGCACGAGGTGGTCGAGCAGCCGGACAACTTGGCGAGGGCGATGATTGATGGCACCAGAAGTGCGCTCCGCAGGAGTCTCGCGTTCTCCGGAATGGACACATGGTGGATAAGAGCTTCCGAAAACGAGGACAAGGAGAGATCAATTGCCTGAATCAGTCGTCTTCAACGACCCGACCGGGGAATCCCCTCCCATCGAGCTGGAGAGGTTCGAGGTTCCCGACGAGCTAGAGGACTCGGAGCTCCGCAACCGCAAGATCCCCGAGGCCGACCCTCACTATGTCGATCTCGGCATGATGTATCGCTTCGCCCAGGTCGAGCAAGCCAGACGTTCGGGAGCAGATGGACTGGTGCCCCTGCACGTGGCCGTGCGAGGGCATATGGGCACCGGCAAGGACCACGACATCGAGCAGTACGCCGCAGCAATGGGGCTCCCCTACTTTCGGATCCCGCTCACCGGTGAGGTGCGCGACGTGACCCTCATCGGGTCGACCCACCTGCACGGCGATGGGAAAGGCGGCACCGAGAGCCGGTGGGAGGACGGCGACATAACCAGAGCGCTCAGGGGCCCGTCTCTGCTCAACTTGTCCGAGTTGAACGCGGCCGGAGCCGAGACACTGTTCGCTCTGCACGGATTGCTCGACCGTTACTCCGCCCTGGACCTGCCCAACGGCGAGACGGTGGCGCTCAGGGACGACGTGCGGATATTCGGCACCATGAACCCGACCGACATCCGCGACTACGCCGGGACGCAGACGCTCAACAAGGCGTTCGCCGATCGATGGGTGATCTGGGAGAAGCGCTTCCCGGGAGAAGACCAGGTAAAGGAGATGCTCACTACCCGTTACCCGAGGATGGCCAACGAATACGTCGAGGCGCTGTCACGTCTGACCACGGAGATCAACGCCTCGTTCGAGGCCGCCGACACCGGGGTTCGCGTCGAGACTCCCCTGTCGCTCAGGTCGGTCCTCGACCGGGTACCGACCGGATTGCTGATCCATTCCGAGAGCGACGACCCTCTCCGCAAGGCGTGGGAAGAGTTCGTCCTCCCCCAGGTGGACTCATTCGATCGGGACCACTACGAAACCGTCTGGAACGCCGTCGCCAGGAGGGGACCGTCGAAAAAGCCCTTCGTGTAGCTTCCCAGACGTGCTGACCACCGGACTCCTCCTGACTGCTGGTGTCGTGTTGCTCTTCGTCGAATCCTTCGGCTATCGACGGGGAGGATTCGACAGTGCCTTCTGGCAGCAGCCGTTGGAGAACCAGCTTGACCGGATCGCCAAGAAGAGCAAAGAGTGGTCCTGGGTGGCGTTGTGGAGCCAGATAGCGCTGTTCCTGATGACTGGCGGGGTCGCGGCGCTCGCCTTTCAGCTGGCTGAAGCCGGTGAGGCCGCCCTTGCCTTCGCCGGGTTCGGCATCTACCTCGTTGCCATGGCCGGCTGGGCCTTCGGCTCGGCCATCTCATATGCGGGGATGTCGAGTGCGGCCAAGGGCAGAGACGAGACCGGGGCAGCGCCGTCTTGGATGTCCCCTCTTGGCGCGATCGGGTACGTGGCAGAGGCGTCCTGGATCTTGGGGGCGAATGTGGCCTACGCGATCCTCGGTGCGGCCGTGCTCTCCACCGGGCTCCTTCCTGCTTGGTCCGGGTGGGCGGCAGTGGGAGTCGCCGTAGCCATCGTCCTGATTGTCGCGATATCCAGGGTGGGGTTCCCCCAGATGGGAGACCTGGTCCCTTTCATCCTCGGGATCGCCGCGATCCTCGAGGTCATCTGAACGGTCTGCCCAACTCCCAACTCCCCACTCCCACTACCTTCTCTGGCATGGCCTACGACCTGGGCAACCCCGAGCTAGATGCACTCATCAACCGCCTCGTTGAGCAATCCTCGGATAGCGGGAACCAGGACCTGATCGCCGAGCTGATCACGACAGCGATCAAGCTCCACCGAGACGGCGCCACCCGTGGCGACCTGAAGCTGATCAATACCGCTCTGAAGGAGATGAGGTACTCCAACCTGGTCTTCTCCCGCCACGATGAGCCGAAAGTGACGATCTACGGCTCGGCCCGGCTCGAGGAGGAGGATGCCAACTACCAGGTGACCGTCGACTTCGCGCGGCTCATGGTCGAGCACGGCTGGGGTGTCGTCACCGGTGCGGGGCCCGGGATCATGGAGGCAGGCAACCGCGGGGCGGGTATCGACAAGTCGTACGGGGTGAACATCCGACTTCCCTTCGAAGGGGCTTCGAATCGCTACCTGGCACCCGAGCGAACCGTCAACTTCAAGTACTTCTTCACCCGGAAGCTGGGATTCGTCAAGGAGTCACACGCTTTCGTCATCCTCCCGGGCGGCTACGGAACGCTCGACGAGGCGTTCGAGTTGCTGACCCTGATCCAGACGGGGAAGAGCGACATGCACCCCATAGTCCTCCTCGAGGCAGAGGGAACCGGTTATTGGCGCCACGTGATGGACTTCATGCGCGACGTGCAACTCGAGAAGGGGTTGATCTCGGAGTCCGACCTCGCCCTCTTCCGTCACACGACCGACCCGGGAGCCGCCTGCGACTACATCACCCACTTCTACTCCAACTACCACAGCCAGAGGTACTCGGGCGGCAAGCTCGTCCTCCGCCTCAGGAAGGCTCCGTCGGACTCTCTCCTGGCGAGGCTGAACGACGAATTCTCAGACATAGTCCTCGAAGGGAAGATCGAAGTCACCGAACCGTCGGCGACAGAACTGCAAGACGAGGACGCCCTGGAC
>JBFFIL010000144.1:0-4545 GCA_041556535.1 Acidimicrobiia bacterium
AGTGGACGAATTCCAGCTGGTTCACTTCTCTGATATGGCGGACTCCGTCAGGTTTTGCATCCTCTGAGGCAAGCTTGGCCACGAACTTCGTGGCGGCGACCCCAACAGACGCCGGGAGCCCGAGATTCCCGTGAATGCGCGCCCTCAACTCCTCGGCAACCTCGACCGGCGACGCGAAGTGCCGCGTCAGTCCCGATACGTCGAGGAAGGCCTCGTCGACGCTCAGTGCCTCGACCGTCGGGGTGATGGACCTGAACACGGAGAAGACGCGAACCGACGTTTCACCGTATTTGCCATGGGAGGGCGAGACGACCTTCAGATGGGGGCAGAGTCGGAGAGCGGTGGCGGTCGGCTGGGCGGAGCGAACTCCGAAGCTCCTGGCCTCGTAAGACGCGCTGGCGATCACCCCTCGTGGGCCGACACCTCCCACCGCAGCGGGGACTCCGACCAGCTCAGGGGCGTCGAGCCTTTCCACCTCCACGAAGAACGAGTCCATGTCGACATGCAGGATCGGCTCTTTCCACACGGTCACTCCAAGTTACCCCGGGTTCGGTGGCCGGCAGGCCAGACTATGAGCACATGGCAGCTCTCGTTCACCTCGTTCGCCACGCGGAGACAGACAATCCGTCCGACATCGTCTGCGGCAGCGCCCCTGGATTCGGGCTGTCACCCCGGGGTCTCGACCAGGCACGACGTGTTGGCCGATACCTAGGTCCGCGCCCCGTGGTCGCGATTTGGTCGTCTCCTCTCGAGAGCGCGTTGCGCACCGCTGAGGAGATAGCACGTCGAGGAGGAGTTCCCGTTCGCGTCGAGCCTGACCTGGTCGGCTGGTCGATCGAGCAGCGGTGGCAGGGGCATCCGTGGACCGAGATCAACACTCTCTTCGCCGGCGAGCTCGACGAGTACCTGAACCACCCGGACGACCTCGACTTCGCCAGTGAGAGCCTTGCAGACGTCGCCGAGCGAGTTTCCCGGGTCGCGAAGAGACTCGACGTCGAGCATCCGCACGGCGACGTCGTGATCGTCTCACATCAGGATGCGATCCAGGCGGCGCGCCTCGTTCTCATCGGCTCCGACTTGAGCGGCCTTCACCGTGACAAGCCCGGCATCGGGACAGTGGTGACTCTTCGGCCCGGGACCACTTGGCGGGAGGAGACCATTTGGGAGCCGGGCCGCTCCACTCAATTTGGTGAAAAGGCGGACCTGAGATCGGTCCCGGCACTTCTGACTCCGGTGGACCCGACTACGGCTTGACCAATGGGGCTGGCAGACTCGCGGGCGTGAGTCGTCAGCTCGGTGTGGCCCTCCTTCTCGCAGCGGCCTTCGTCTGGACGGCAGCGACCGTTGCCTCCAGGGTGTTCGCTGACGTTCAGACGCTCCTGCTCGGCGTGGGGCTCATCGCTACTTCCACCGTTGCGACCGTCGGGATGGTCGTCTCGAGAGGCATGTGGGCGAGACGACTCGGCCTCGTCGCCCTCGCGATGACGGTTGCGATTGCCATTCTCACGCCGATAGCCCCTCTTTGGATCGCCGGGCTGGCGCTCACCGCCATGTCCGCCGCCGCATTGTTCAATCCCGGTCTCGAGATACGACGTCTCCCGGCAGCGGCAGGCGCCCCTCCCCGCGCCGTGATTGCACCGCTGCTCCTTGTCGCTGCCCCGTTTCTATACGGCATCGCGCCGGAGGGGTCCGAGCCCTGGGCGCTCCTGGCCGCGGGGCTCTCCGCTCCATTCGTGGCTTTCGCCTACTCGACGGTCAAGCCGGGAGGTCTGATCGCCCTCAGATATGGCTGGCCCGCCGTCGCTCTCGGGACTGCACCGCTGATGGAGGTGCCGGCGTTGGCGACTTCGGTGCTGCTTGGGGTTTTGGTGGCCGGGGTGGCCCGCGACGACGCCGTCAAGGCCGCCTTCCACCCACCCAGCGAGCCGGGCACCAGGTATCAGATACCGCCCGAGTTGTCGCCCGCTGAGATCCTCGATGCGGCGGACATCGATGAGAGAGGCCGGCCACGTTGAGACGCCGCTGGCCAAACCCGTGGATTGCCCTCCCTGCCCTCGCCTTCGGGGCGCTCGGGGGTGTTCTGGGCTGGGTCGTCACCGACGCCGCCTGCCGCCAGGGAGGAGAGTCCTGTGCCGGTTGGGCGACCGTCGTGGCCGTGATCTCATTCACCGGGGTCGTCGTCGGCGTGGCCCTGGTGATGGTCCTCGTGTACAAAAGCCTGGCGGAGTGGCGGGAGCGCTCCACCGAAAGAGGTTGAGCTAGCCGGCCAGCTTCCCCGTCACGAGGTCGATCGCCTGTCCGACGGTCACGATCGACTCGGCCTCCTCATCAGGGATCTTCACGTCGAACTCGTCCTCGAGTGCCATGAGAAGCTCCACGACGCCCAGACTGTCGACATCGAGGTCCTCTTCGAAGTGGGCGCCATCGTTGATCTTGTCTGCATCGAGCCCAAGCTCCGTGACGAGCACCCCTTCCAGGCGCTCCGAGACCTCACTGCGTTCCATTGCCATCCTCTTTCTTCAATTGCTTGCGGGAATCTACAACGCTATGCCACCGTCGACGGCCACCACCTGACCCGTGACATAGGATGCCCGGTCTGAAGCGAGGAAGCCTACGACAGCCGCAACCTCTTCGGGAGCCCCGAACCGCCCGAGTGTGATCGATCCCAACGCCAACTCCTTCACCTCATCGCCCAAGGCGTCGGTCATGTCGGTCTCTATGTACCCAGGCGCGACCACGTTGGACGTGATCGACCGCGAGCCCACTTCCTTGGCGACCGACTTCGCAAACCCGATTATCCCGGCCTTCGACGCGGCGTAGTTGGCCTGGCCCGCGTTGCCGGACAGCCCCGCGACCGAGGCGATGGAGATCACCCTCCCCCAACGAGCTCGCAGCATCCCCTTCAATGCTCTCCTGGTGCACAAGTACACGGAGCGGAGATTGGTGGCGACCACTCGATCGAAGTCGTCCGGGCTCATCCGCAGGATCAAGTTGTCGCGAGTGATCCCGGCGTTGTTCACTAGGACGGTCGGCGGGCCCAGATCGCCCTCGACCGCCGAGAACATTGCTTCCACGTCGGACTCCACGGCCACGTCGGCTCCAATGGCGAGGCCTCTCCCTCCGGCATCCTCGATCTCGGCTACCACCTCTTCTGCCTTGTCGGCGGAAGACGCATAGTTGACGGCGACGTGGTGGCCCGATCTGGCGAGCTGCAATGCAATGGCCCTTCCGAGACCCCTGGATGCTCCGGTCACCAATGCGACGCGGCTGGTGCCCTCCCCCGTCACGACAACTTCTCGGGCAAACCGAAGAAGTCGAAATTGGGTTGCAATAGGTCCATCGTCGTCAGATCCGTGGGTGGCAACTCGGCGTCGCTCTCACCGAGGGGCTCGACGCGCGGGCCCCATCTATGGACCACCGACCCCCAGGAGAGGCCACCGCCGAACGCCGCAAAGAGCACGTTGTCACCGGGGCCTATCCGCCCCTGTTCCAAAGCCTCGGCGAGGGCCACAGGGATCGTCGCCGCAGAGGTGTTCCCGTAAGAGTGGATGTTCACGTAGACCTTTGCCTCCGGAAGCCCCAGTCGGCGTGCAGTGGCGTCGATGATCCTCACGTTCGCCTGATGCGGTATCAGCAGGTCGACATCCTCGAGATCGAGCCCGGCCTTCTCGAGAGAGATCTTCGACGACTCCCCCATCATCGTGACTGCCCGGCGGAACACTTCCTGACCTTCCATGCTGATGCCGGCCTTCTCGGGGTCGACTGGGCACCGATCTCCGAACGTGCCGTCGATGGGGACTTCGAGGATGTGCCCCACCGCACCATCCATCCCCAGATCGGAGGCAAGCACCCCCATGTCGCCTTCGGCGGGTTCCAGGACCACGGCGCCGGCGCCGTCGCCAAAGAGCACGCATGTGCTTCGGTCAGTGAAGTCCATCAGGTAGTGAAGCTTCTCGGTGCCGATCAGTAGGACCGTCTTGTTGGTCCCGGTCCGGATCATGTTCGTGCCGACCACCAGGCCATAGACGAAGCCGGAGCACGCCGCGTTGATGTCCATGGCGGCGGCGTTCCACGCCTCGAGCTTCTTCTGAACGACCGACGCCGTCGAAGGGATGATCGAGTCACCGCTACAAGTGGCGACCAGCAGCAGGTCGACGTCCTCGACCGACTTGCCGGCGGCCGCGAGGGCGCGTAGGCCCGCAACGGCAGCCATGTCGGACGCCTCCACATGAGCAATGCGTCTCTCCTTGATCCCCGTGCGAGAAGTGATCCACTCGTCGGAGGTGTCCACCAACTGCTCGAGATCGTGGTTTGAGAGGACGTTCGGGGGCAGCGACTTGCCCCAGCCTGTTATGTGTGCGTTGAGCATGGTCACTCCTGGATCAAGGCATGGTACTTAGTGCTTCGAGGGCAGGGGCAACATCGTCGAGACTCGAGACCGTCAAGACGGTCGCTCCCTCGACCGTCCGGCGAGCCATCCCGGCAGTGACGTCACCCGGTCCGACGTGGACGAACGTGTCGACTCCTGTCTCCGCCATGGCCATG
>JBFFIL010000145.1:0-4504 GCA_041556535.1 Acidimicrobiia bacterium
GGCTCAGGGAACCGTGTGCCATGCCGCTCACGGTAGATGTCGCTTCAGCCCTAGAGACGCCGCTCGGTGCGCCCGGATTCGGCGGCGGACACGCTCGACGGTGACCATGGATAACCTCGCCCGACCGTGAAGTGGGTCAGAAGAGTCATAGCCGCGATCCTCGTCCTCGTACTCGCGCTCGGCGTCTACGTCTTCTTCCTCGCCCGGCGCTCCTTCCCGGTCGTCGATGGCGTGGTGGCTGTGGGCGGTTTGAACGACTCTGTCGAGGTCGTGCGCGACGAGTCGGGCATCCCCCACATCTACGCCTCCAATGCCCACGACCTCTTCTTCGCGCAGGGCTACACCCATGCCCAGGAGCGGTTCTGGCAGATGGACTTCTGGCGGCACATCGGCTCGGCCCGCCTCTCGGAGCTGTTCGGTGAGAGCCAGGTGGAGACCGACAAGTTCCTCCGGTCGCTCGGGCTGGTCCAGTCTGCCGAGGAGGAGCTGGCGAGAATGCCTCGCCGGGTAGCCGAGATCCTCGACTGGTATGCCGAGGGAGTGAACGCCTATCTCGCATCGCGTCAGGGGGCCGAGGTCAGCCTCGAGTACGGCATCCTCGCCTTGACCAACCCAGGATACGAGATCGAGCCGTGGGAGCCTTTGAACACCCTCACGTGGGCCAAGATGATGTCGTGGGACCTCGCCGGGAACATGAGGACCGAGATAATGAGAGCCGTGCTCTCTGCCGAGTTGCCCGCCGAGCGCATCGCCCAGCTGTTCCCGGGCTACCCCGCTGACCACCCGGTGATCGTGCCTGCCGACCAGAGTGCCGAGACGCCTTCTGACGTCACGGTGTCGCTGCCGCCAGAGGCCATCCCTGCACTGGCCCGGGCAGCCCGCGCCGCAGACACCGTCTCTGCGCTGACAGGCGGAGGATTCGAGGGCATAGGGTCCAACAACTGGGCCATAGCGGGTGGTCTCACCGCTTCAGGGATGCCCATCCTCGCCAACGACCCGCATCTCGCCATCCAGATGCCGTCGATCTGGTTCCCCAACGGGCTGCACTGCACGGCGGAATGTTACTACCAGCTCGTGGGATTCAGCTTCGCAGGAGTCCCCGGGGTCATCATCGGCCACAACGAGCGAATCGCCTGGGGTGTGACCAACGAAGCCGTCGACACTCAGGACCTCTTCATCGAACGGGTCAACCCGGAGGACCCGAGCGAGTACGAGGCCGATGGGGAATGGGTTCCCTTCGAGGTGCGCACCGAGGTCATCGAAGTCGCCGGGGGTGAGGACATCACGTTCGAAGCGCGGTGGACGAGGCACGGCCCTGTCATCTCGGGCACCTTCCTCGAGGAAGGCGAGCTCGACGACGCCCAACTGGACCTGCCCGAGGAGTATGTGGTCGCCCTCGCATGGCAGAGCCTGTCGGCGTCGACCTTGGCCCAGGCCGTCATCGCCCTCAACGGAGCACGGACCTACGAGGAGTTCCGTGTGGCGGCCGAGCTGTGGGACATCGCCCCCCAAAACCTGGTCTACGCCGACGTCGACGGCAACATCGCATACCAGTCGACGGGTGAGGTCCCGATCCGCGCCAAAGGAGACGGCAGCTACCCGGTTCCAGGCTGGGACTCCGAGTACGAGTGGATCGGACTTGTCCCGTTCAGCGAGATGCCCCGGATGTTCAACCCGCCACGAGGGTACGTCGCAACGGCGAACCAGCCGGTGCACCTGCCTCAGAGCCTTCCCTTCTTCGGCGTCGAGGCAGCCCTCGGCTACAGGGGTGACCGGATCGAAGACTTGATCCGGACGTCCGACTCGCACACCGTCGCATCGAGTCAGGTCATCCAATTCGACAGCCGTGACGGAGGCGCGGTGCACATCGTTCCGTTCCTTCTCGCAGTCGATGACGGTGGTGACGAAAGCGTCGCATCCATGCAAGCCATCCTCGAGGAATGGTCCCGCGGCGAAGAAGCGTTCCAAGCCAGGGCTTCCTCGATTGGTGCGTCTGCGTACAACGCGACGTGGCGAGCCCTCCTCGCCAATACCTTCCACGATGACCTGCCGGAGGACTACTGGCCCGGTGGGGGCGGGCGGTGGTTCGAGGTGGTGGGACGGCTTCTTCAGACACCCACCGACCCATACTGGGACGACGTGGGCACCGCGGAGGTAGAGACTCGCGATGACATCCTGGCCAGGTCCCTGCTCGACGGCCACGCCGAGCTGACGGACCTCTTGGGCGGCAACAGCGACCGTTGGGAATGGAGGAGGCTCCACATAGCGCGGTTCGAGAACCAGACGCTGGGCCAGTCGGGTATCGCCCCGATCGAGTGGCTCTTCAATCGCACGGCACCGGCTAGAGCTGGTGGCGGAGCTTCGATAGTCAATGCGGTCGGCTGGGACGCAGCCGAGTCCTACGAAGTCGATTGGGTCCCGTCGATGCGGATGGTCATCGACCTCGACGACTTCGCCAACTCGGTCTTCGTCCACACGACCGGGACATCGGGTCACGCCTTTCACCCCGCCTACGACAACATGATCCCGCTGTGGACGGACGGCGAATACGTCCCGATGTACTGGAGCCGTGATGACATGGACCCGGCCGCGACCACGACCCTGACCCTCGTTCCATCCGTGACGGTCCAACCGGGCTAGGCCAGGAAGGCCTCGATCTCGTCGAGGATCAGCTCCGGGTGGGTCCAGACGACTTCGTGGCGCGCTCCCACCACCTCGATGACCTTCGCGTTCGGCATCAGCCCGGCCAGCTCGTATTGCCATGCCGGAGGCACAAGGAAGTCAGCGGTGGGGATCACGACGAGAGCAGGGACGTCGAGCTTGCCGATCCAGCTTCTCGAATCGAACCTCAGCACGCTGAGAGTTGCCTGAGCGCCCGCGTCCGGATCCCTGCGGTGTGTCTGCTCCCACAGCCACTGCGCGTGCCTCGACTCCACGGCACCGACGGCGAGGAGGTACCCGGCCCGAGCCTCCGGAGTGCCGATCCCCGTCAGCCGCTCCCACGCCCGCGTGACGACCGCCCCGAAACGGCGCAGCAAACGCTGACTCCCTGAATGGCTGGCCAGTGTTGCTATGAGCACCATGCTCGACACTCGTCCCGGATGCCGGTGGGCCAGAGCCTGGGCAATGGCTCCACCCATCGAATAGCCGACCGCTGTGACGGCCCCGATTCCAAGCTCATCGAGGACGCCGGCCAGATCATCGGCGAGGTCTTCGATCTCATAGCGTGAGTGCTCGTCGGGCGAGAGACCGTGCGACCGCTGATCGATCATGACGACGCGGTGGGAGGCCGCCAATTTGGGGCCGATGAGGTACCACTCCCCCAGCGAAGAGCCGCCTAGCCCGTGGATGAGAAGGATCGGGTCGCCGCCCAAGGGCCCGGTCTCTCTCACCAAGAACTCGGCATCACCGACGAAGACGGTCCGACCCGGCAAGCGCCACGGGTGCTCCTGGCGGCCCTTGAACCAGGGCTGGACGGTTGGCCCCAGAAGCCTCCACGCCAAATAGGCCAGGGCGGATCCGCGCCAGAATCTCATTCGGCCAGGTCCCCGACCGCAAACGAAAGCTCGTCGACCGGGGCACCACCGATCAGGTGCTCGTCGATGATCCGATCCAACTTGTCGGTGTCGAGCGCGGCGTACCAGGTCCCCTCCGGGTAGACGACGGCAATGCATCCCTGCTCGCAGATGCGGAGGCAGTCCACCTTCGAGCGCAGCACGGTCCCGTGGCCGGGATCGACGGGGTCGGGGTCGACGTCCATGTCCCCCTGCCACTTCGGGGGTGCAGTCGCCGCATCCAACTCCTTGAGCCGGGTCTTGAGGTGATTCCAGAGCGCCACCGTCTCGTGACGAGGCGCGCAGCGTGGATTGCTCTGGTCGGCGCAGAGGAATATGTGCCTTTGTGCCCTCGGTATCGACAGTGCTTCGGCGATATTCGCTAGACGATCGGAGGTGTCCACGACGTCAAGTTAGATCAACTCGAGGGCTCCGCCAGAAGTGACACGACCGATCTCACGCCCACCCGCCAACTGTGCATACGCCGACGCTCTCTCGGGCGGTAGCGCTACGAGCAGGCCGCCCGAGGTTTGGGCGTCGGCCGCCAGCTTCACGCTCTCTTCGGGGAGGTCGGAGGACAGGCGAGGGCGGATCGCCTCCAGATTCCTCTGGGAGCCCCCCGCCCAGTTCCCCCCGGCCAGCAGTCGGGCTGAGCCTTCGAGCACAGGGACCGCCTCGAAGCGGATCTCCGCCCCCACGCCGGAGGCGTCACACATCTCGGCGAGATGGCCCAGCAGGCCAAACCCGGTCACATCCGTCGCCGCCGTCGCATCGTGTCCAGCGAGGGCGCGGCCCGCTTCATCGTTGAGCGACGTCATGAGCTCGATCGCGGCCGTCGCCACCTCAGGGGGGCAGTTGCCCCTCTTGATCGAAGTGGTGATGATCCCGATCCCCAACGGCTTAGTCAGCACCAGGCTGTCACCGGGACGCGCCCCGGCGTTGGTGATGAC
>JBFFIL010000146.1:0-4489 GCA_041556535.1 Acidimicrobiia bacterium
GCATCGCCACAGCAGAAGCCGACGGCTCGATCCGTCTGTGGGATGCCACCACCGGAGAGGAGCAAATGGTTCTCGTCGGCCACTCAGCCGAGGTCGTATCGGTGGCTTTCAGTCCCGACGGCGTCATGCTGGCGTCGGTCAGTCTCGACGGAACGCTGCGAGTGTGGGCGCTCGACATCGATGATCTGCTTGGTCTCGCTCACGAGCGCGTCACACGTGGTCTCTCCGGCGAGGAGTGCCGGGCCTACATCAAGCAAGGGTGCGCTCCCGGCGCGACACGGGAACCATGGCTGCCGCTCGACTGGGACTCTCAGGCCCTGCTCGGGATAAGCGACCAGGCGTGGGCGGGTGCTGCGGCTGGTGGAAGCTGGCAGCAGATCGACTATGACGGCATACCAGGACGAGTCCTCGCCTACGACTGGCAATCCGGTCGGCTTCTAGTGGAGGAGGAAGTCCTGAGCATCGTCGATCTCTCCTCCGGGGAGCAGGAAGAGGCCTCGGACCCACTAGGGATCCTGGCGGCGGCGGTGTACCACGCGGGCACGAACCGATTCATCGCGTACCAGGCGGAGGATGGCGGTGTTCACGCCTACGACATCGACACGAACACTTGGAGCGCACTCGCTTCAGTCGAGCCCCGCCCCCCAGCGGACGAGCAGGACCCGATCGTGCACGGTCCATTTGGTGACTACGGCCAGATCATGGTGCATGACGTGGAGTCCGATCTGGTCGTCCTGTTCGGCGGAGCCACCTGGGGTCGGATCGAGCATGGGAACCACCTTGGCCTTGGCGAGACCTGGGTCTATGACCCCACCACCGATGAGTGGAGTCAGTCGGATCACGGGACCTCGCCTCCGGGAAGGGTCAACCACTCGATGGTCTACGACGCCCAGTCCGACCGAGTGATCCTCTTCGGCGGCTCCCCCGGGTTCGCCAGCGACGCTGACCTGTACGGGGACACGTGGGCCTATGACGCCAACACGAGGAGCTGGACCAACATGGATCCTCCGGTTGCCCCACCGTCGCGGGAAGGTGCTCATATGTGGTACGACTCGACCGTCGATCTGGTAATCCTCTTTGGCGGCACCAAAGGAAGGGCATTGCCGTGGGAGGTCTTCGGTGGCGAGGAGCTATGGGGCTACGACTACGAGTCCAACAGTTGGACTCTCTTCCGGGTGGATCCGAACCCAGGCTATCTAGTGGGAAGTTTCGCGTTATTCGATGTCCGGGAGGGGGTGGCGAGACTGTTCGGCGGCGAGTGGCTAGACGCCGATCGGCGACTTCAAGGTGAAGTCGAAGATGCTTGGACCTACCGACACGAGTAAGGCCGTCGGGTGGTGGGTCCCGTGGGATTCGAACCCACAACCAACGGGTTAAAAGCCCGCTGCTCTGCCAGGTTGAGCTAGGGACCCGGGTGAAGGGTAATTCCCCCTAGGGCCTTCGCCGTAACCTGGTGGCCGGATGAGCAGGCTCCGATTCGGGATCTCAGAGCTCCCGCCTGAGGACGGCGACGACGCCGCTTTTCTGGACGAGCTCGTTTCCCAGGGCCATCGCGCCCTAGAGCTCCCCTTTACCCAGGGGTTCCCCTGGAAGGAGAAGCGGTGTGAGAAGTTTGGGGCCCTCGCCGCCGAGCGAGACATTCGACTCTCCGTCCACGCCCCCTATTTCGCCGGGCTGACCCTCCCCGACGAGGATCGTGGAAAGCAGTCTCTAGCCGCCCTGGAGCACACGATGAAACTCGGCAGGTGGCTGGGTGCGCCGGTGATCGTCGCCCACTTCGGCTCCAACTACGACGAGAGCCCCGAGGTCCTCATGGACCGGATCCGTGGGAGGCTCCAGGCGGTTGCCCCCAAGGTCGACGGTCTCGGGGTGGGACTGGGGTTGGAGACCGCGGGCAACAAGAGCTCCTTCGGGTCACTCGGTGACATTGCCCAGCTCGCCTCGGAGTTCTCCTTCGTCAGGCCCGTCGTCGACTGGGCTCATATCCACGCCATGACCCGGGGAGGGCTGACCTCGAAGGACGCTTTCGAATCGGTGCTTGGATTCATCGCCGAGAGCTTCCCCGGCTGGATGATCACGCCGCTGCAAGCGCAGTTCTCCGACAACGAGTTCGGGAGATCCGGCGAGATTCGTCATGTCCCCTATGGAGACGGCAGCCTCCGGGTAGGTCCTCTCGTTGACGCCGCCGAGGAGTTGGATGTCTCGATGGTCTTGATCTCAGAGGCCCGGGACATGAAGAGCCATGGGCTGATCTGGGACGAGGTCCAGGCCCATCAGGGTGCCGGGCGGTTCGGAGGCGGTCGCCCTCTCGCCTCCGCTGATGTGGAATTCCCGTCGCCCGTTGGCGTGATCGAAGAGGGAGACAGGTTTCGTCCGCTCTCCACGGATCGCCCCATCAGCCTTTCCAATGTCGACAAGGTTTTCTTCCCCGGAGACGGATACACGAAGGGCGATCTCATCCAGTACTACGCCTCGGTGGCTCCTGCGCTTCTGCCACACCTGGGCGGACGTCCGATCTCGATGTCCAGATATCCCGAGGGGATAAGGGGTGGCTCGTTCTACGAGAAGAGGGCGCCCGGACATCAGCCGAATTGGATGAGAACGGTCCCGGTCGTCTCGGATTCCCAGGGCGGCGTCATCGACTTCCTCCTCGCCGACACGGCGGAGGCCCTGATGTGGTTCGCCAACATGGGCTGTGTCGAGATGCATCCCTTCCACTCGACGGCGGAGGCGCTCGACAGCCCGTCGTATGCCATCTTCGACTTCGATCCCGCCGAAGGGTCGAGCTGGGACCAGGTGGTGTCGGGGGCGAGGCTGTTGAACGTCGCCCTGGGCCAGATCGGGTTGGTCGGATACCCGAAGCTGTCGGGCTCCAAGGGTCTGCACGTGTATGTGCCACTAGAGCCTGTGCACGACTATCCCCGGGTGCGTCGGTTCGTTGGGGAATTGGGCGCGTACCTGGCCGCGGCGAACCCCGACGACGTCACGATGGAGTGGGAGAAGCCGAAACGGGCGGGGAAGGTCTTCATCGATCACAACCGAAATGCATCCGGGCAGACCGTCGCCTCTGTCTACTCGGTCCGCCCCCTGGCCGGGGCCCCGGTCTCGGCACCGCTGACCTGGGATGAGGTCGGGAAGCTGTCAAACGGTGACGTGACGATCGCCAACCTGTGGGAGCGATTACAGCGGTACGGCGACCTGTTCGCCCCGGTCCTCCGGGGTGGCCAGAAGCTCGATGCGGCAGAGGAGGCGCTGGGCATCGGCTGATCCGGGCGTCCCGCCATTTAACGCGGCCGCGAAAGACCGTTAACCGGGTAGTAACGAACGGCCTGTACGGTTTCCTCATGGACCTGTATGCCCGCATCAACATTCTCGGCGGGCTCTCGGTCCGGCTTCCTCACGGTGGGCTCGATGAGGCGATCCCGCTGGACAACGACCCCATCGGTAGGGCCAAGAACTGGGAAAAGCAAGGCGTGGACGCGCTGCACATCGTCGACCTCGACGCCGCCGCATACGGCGACTACCGGAACCGGGAGATCCTGCTGCGGATAGTCGACGAGGTCGACATACCGGTCCAGTTGGCGGGAGGGATCCGCTCTGAGGGCGAGGCCGCGAGACTCATAGACGGAGGGGCATGGCGGATCGTGATGGGAACGGCGGCCATCGAGAACCAGCTGATGGTTTGGGACCTGTGCAGAACGCATCTCGACAAGATCGTCGTGTCGGTCGACGTGCGCGACAACGGTGAGGTCGCCACCCGCGGCTGGACTCAGAACAGCGGCAGATTTCTCGAGGAAGTGCTCATCGAGATGTCGTCGGCCGGCGTAGTGGCGTTTCTAGTCGCCGAGGCCGGGCGCGACGCCCTTTCCGAGTCCCCCAACTTCAAGGCACTCGCCGAGGCGCTCGCCACCGTCGAGGAGCCGGTCATTGCATCCGGCGGGGTCCGTGATCTGGACGAACTGCGGAGGCTTGCCCGCTTGGAGGCGTCCGGTCGGATGCTCAGCGGCGTCGTCGTTGGACGGGAGGTGACTGCCGGGCGTTTCAGTGTCGCCGACGCCAAGGAGGTGATGGCGGGAGGCGGGCCCGCAGTGGCGCCGGGTGGCGTCTCTGCGGCCAGGGTGTCCGTCGGCGTTGCCTCGCTGGCGACCTCCCTCGACTTCTACACCAAGGCACTCGGGTTCTCCCGTGTCCGGTCCCCGTCCCAGGGTGTCTCCGCAGCAGTGATCGAGGTCGCGATTGGCCAGCAGATCGAGCTGGTCGAAGGGGGGTCGCTCCGCCCGGAGACGCTCGTTCTCCAAGTCGATGATCTCGGCAGGTGGAAAGACCATCTCGGAAACGTCGGACTGGTCGCTGAGGCCGTCGACGATGGGCTGGTCTTCAGTGATCCGGACGGCCTGATGATCCGGCTGGAGGAGTCCTAGGACCGGATCAGGGTCCTCGACTGCTCTCTCAGATACTGACGCAGATACCAGGGCCCTCCGCCACCGGC
>JBFFIL010000147.1:0-4488 GCA_041556535.1 Acidimicrobiia bacterium
CCCGTCGGCACGGTCACAGGGACCAAAGGCCCGCGTCGAAATGCCGTTGTGGCCTGGACGCCGCTGTTGAGAGCGGCCGCGTTGGGACTCAACGGGCTCTCAGGCTTGCGGGGATGGCTGCCTTGACCCTGTCACGGATCCGGAGTCCACCCTTGGTCCGGAGCGCGCCCATGGCGGGAACGAGCCCGGCGAAGACTGCAAGCCAATAGGAGGCCAGGCGGTAGGCAAGGACCGCCACCACACCGGTGGCCGCGGGAACACCGAAAATGGCATAGACGCCGGAAAGGGTTGACTCCATGACTCCGAGCCAACCTGGAGTCAGCTCGGGCATTGATCCGATCAAGTTGGCGACGCCGAAGCCCACCATCAGCACTCCGAGATCGAGGACGGATCCGAACGCCGCGAACGCCATCCCGAGGGCAGCGGCGTCGCAGAGCCATCCGAAGCCTGCCCAGCCGAACACGGGCGCCAGCCGCGAGGCCCGCCACCCGGATCTTGCCCGGGACAATTCGGTGTCGAGATCGTCAAGACTCACATCGAGCCGCCCGGCCATCCCTCCCAGCCGGGCCACCAGCCGTGAGCGGGAGCCGGCCCTGCCGATCGCTCTGGCTGCGAGGACGCCACAGACCGCGAGCCCAACGAGAGCGGTCATGGGACCGACCAAATAGATCGGCGGGACCGAGCCTGCGATGACTGATACTGCGATGAACCCGGTGACCAGTAGCGCTAGTGACGTCATCGACACCCACCACGTGGTGAGCATCGAGACCACGGTCCTGGGCGTCGGGTTCCCTGCTTTGACGAACTCCCTGGCGGCCCATGCCGACCCGGCGGCCGCTCCTCCCGGGACGATCCGGCGCATCGAGAAGGCGGCCATCGAGATGCGGAGAGCCGACAGCCTTGCGAGATCTCCGCCAGACGCTCGGAGCGAGGCGCGGTAGACCTGGGAGAGGGCGAACATGCGAACAACGGCAACCGCCACCGCCCCGGCGAGGAGGCCGAACGCCCCGTTTTCGAGCTCGACCAGCGAGGTCTTCACTTCCGGAAGGCTGACGAGGACGAACCTGGTGATGAGTGCAGCTGCGACTGCTACGAGGGCCCCTCTGCCCAGAGCTCTGAGAATCTTCTTCTTCGGGCGGCTGCTGTTTCTCATGAGCCCAACATCGCCCATCAGCGCCGAATTGGGTATCGGGATCTGCCCCGTCGGGATCACCCCGTAGGGGTAAACCCCTATGCGCCCACCAAGGGCCAACGCGTAGGTTTCAAGCCATGGCGGAGGCGGCCACTCGAACCGAGATTCCACCGGCGGCGAAGACGCTGGACCGGATCACCCTGATGATGCGCCTTCTCGGCTGGGTCTGGCTCGTCGCGCTGACCGTGGTGGAACTGAGCGACACCGAGGCGAATCGAGGCGTCCTGATCGGTGCGATCGTCCTCGGCACGGCCGGAGCCGGCGTCTTGGCCCTGGCCATACGTCGAGAGTTTCTCGGTAGGTCCTGGTACGCCGTCGGTGACGGCATCGCCACACTCGGTCTGCTGGCGGCCGGCTGGATCGCCGGCGCAGGGGAATTCGTTGCCGGGGGGTACCCCATGTCGTGGCTCTTCGTCGCCGCAGTGGCCTGGCGGCTCCGAGGGGCGGTCATCGCCTCTGTGGTCCTCACCGGTTGGATGGCTGTGCTTCATGTGCTCATGGGGCTCGAACTGACGAGGACCATCGGCTCGATTCAATTCGTCGTGGTAGCGATCGTCGCGGGGTGGACCTTCGACGCCATCCGCCAGCGCGAGGCTCTCAGGCTCGAGGCCCAAGACGAGCGGGCCGTGGCCGAGGCCGAGTTGGCTGCGCAGCGTGAGGCAGCCGCCCGGTTGGAGGAGAGGACCGAGATTGCGCGGGAATTGCACGATTCGGTGCTTCAGACTCTGAAGTTGATCCACGCATCGGCCGAGGATGCTTCGGAGGTGCGCTACCTGGCCCGGGTCCAGGAGCGTGACCTGCGACGGACGATCAACGAGTACCGCTCCCCGTATGCAAACTCGTTCAGGGCGCGGCTGCTCGATGCGCGGGCCGCTGTCGAGGACCAGCACCGGGTTGAGATCGAGCAGGTGATCCGCCACGACGCCGAGATGACCCCGGGGTTGGCCGCGATGGTCGAAGCGGCGCGGGAGGCGATGGCCAACGCAGCTCGCCACTCCGGTTCGCCCACCATTGACCTGTACGCCGAGGTGCGCCCGACCGGTGTCCAGATCAATGTCCGCGACCGTGGCAAGGGATTCGACCCGGCCTCGACGGGCAATGGCGGGCTCACCGACTCGCTGGTCGGGAGGATGCGTCGGGTCGGGGGGTTCGTCGACATCAAATCGAGTCCCGGCGAAGGGACCGACGTCTCGATCTTCCTTCCGTCCGAATGACCACCGTGGACCGCCCTCGCATCTTCCTGGTCGAAGACCACCCCCTGATGCTCTACGGCATACAGAAATACCTCGAGGAGCGTTACGAGCTGGTTGGTTCTGCCACCGAGGTTCAGCCGGCCATAGACATGATCGTGGACAGGGTTCCCGACCTGGTCCTGCTGGATGTTCGCATCCCCGGTGGCGGCGGCGCTCTTGTCGTCGAGGCGGTCAAGAAGCGCCTTCCGGACATCAAGTTCCTGGCGTTCACCGTGTCCACCAATGCCGACGACGTGCGCCGGCTGTTCAAGGCGGGAGTGGACGGCTATGTGGTCAAGAAGACCGACGGCTTCGAGCTCGAGGATCAGATCGACCTGGCGTTGGCGGGGGGCAGACCCGTTTCACGCTATGTCGCCAACTATCTCCTCGAGATCGACGACGTGGCAGCGTCCAACTCCGAATTGGAGGCGCTGACCGAGAAGGAGAGGGCCGTGGTCACGCTGATCGCACGTGGGTTCAAGTACCGCGAGACTGCGGAGGAGTTGGAAATAAGCGTCAAGACGCTCGAGACGCACATGAAGCACATCTTCGACAAGCTCGGTGTGGCCAGCCGACACGAGCTGACACGGCTCGCCTTCGAGACCGGGTTTGTCGAGCCCACGGACTCTGCGACCGGGTAGGTCTGCGGCCGGTGGAGTCTTCGGAGCCGGCGATTGGGAGGTTTGTGTGGCCGGGCACGTGCGGGGCGCCCGGCCACACTCTCCTGGGAGGGTTTAGAAGCCTGTGAAAGCGACCTCTGCCAGGTCGTCGAGGTCGGACTTCATGATTCCCTTGCTCGAGATCGTGTAGAGGCTGTCGCCGATCACCACAGACCGGCCGATTCGGGCTCGCCAATCCCACTCGTCGGCGGACGGGTGGGCGATGCGGCGTATCTCGTGTATGTCACCGTCCGATTCGACTTCGAATCCGATGGCGCCGATGAACGCCGACTCTTTCTCCGAGTCCCACCAGTACTGCTGGATGGGGATGACGACCAGGCCGGTCGGCTCCCAGTAGAGGAAGGCGTGGTGGTCGTATTCGGCTTCGGAGTGCGAGCCTTCGGCGAGCGTCACCTGGTCGATCCGTCTCGGGTCGGATGGGTCGCTCACATCGAAGACTGAAACCTGGGTTCCCTTGATGCGGCCGGTGTCTGTGGCGTCCTGGCCGACTCCGAGCAGGAGCCCGTCGCCAAGCGGGTGGAGGTAGGCCGAGTAGCCGAGGATCTTCAACTCCCCCACCACCTCGGGTGAGGTGGGATCGGAGAGGTCGACCGTGTAGAGCGGATCGGTCTGGCGGAACGTCACGACGTATGCCACGTCGTCGAGGAAGCGGACCGAGTAGATCTGCTCGGTCTTGCCCAGGCCGTCGACGAAGCCGACTTCCTTCAACTCGCCGGCGTCCTGGGCGAGAACTGTGATCATCGACTCCGACTCGATGCTCCCACCCCACCACGCGGGCTGGGTCGTCGAGGCGACACGGAGCAGCGAATCGTGCTCGTCCATGGCGAACTGGTTGAGCAGATACCCGCCGACGCGGCCCGTGGCGAGGTAGTCGGTGCGGTCGGGATCGCTGATGTCGAACTTGTGGATGTCGGTGGTCACCATTTGCGGCTCGTCTCCGTCTCCCTGGCGCGACCAGACCCAGCTGTCCCAGTTCTGTGTGGCGACATAGAGGTTGTCTGTCGACGCGTAGACGGTGTCGCCGTTGGCAAGCACACCTGTCGAGTCGGTCACGTCGAGGCCGTTGCCGATGTCGATCGTCACGACCGACAGCATGTTGAGACCTGAGAAGTCCTCAGGGTGGGAGGCTCGGCCGCAGTCGAAGAGAACGCCTTCGTCGACGACTTCTCCGCCCCGATCGGTGACCAGGTAGTAGGGGATCCAGTTGGCAGGCTCCGAATTGCGGATGATCTCCTTGTTCTTCTCGATCGCTTCCCGCTCGGAACGAAGTCCCGAGCCCTCCGGGAAGCTCCATTGGAACCCGACCGGGCCCGAGCTGAGCACGAGTCGAACCGAGTCACCGACCATCCTCCCCGAGACGAACTGTCCGTCGACGGTGAGCGTC
>JBFFIL010000148.1:0-4445 GCA_041556535.1 Acidimicrobiia bacterium
AGCTGGACGTCTCCCTGGATCGCTTGATACGCGGCGAGGAGTACAACCAGCCCAACTCGCCGGAAGAGCTTGCCACGAGCGCCGACCCTGTCGTCCACCCTGACCAGAGACAGGCCATCGATCTGGCGTCAGGAGTTCGGTGGGAGGAGCTGACGTCCGAGTCCGAGGACGGCGTCGACTTCCTACACGCGATATATGAGGTCGGGGGAGCATCGACGCCCGATGACGAGCTGATGAGACATCACGGACGTGAGTACGGATACGTCGTCTCCGGAACTCTCGGCATACAGATCGGTTTCAAGAACCACACCATGAACCCGGGAGACTCGATCGCATTCGACTCGACACTCCCACATCGGCTGTACAACGCCGGCGATGACCCGGTCAGCGCCATCTGGTTCGTGGTTGGCAGGGAGGCCGACGAGCGACTGGGGAACGCGTGACCGACGACACGAGCTCCCACCTGAGAGGTACGACTTGGTGCCCGCAGAGACCAACAAGGCCGTCGTAGCCCGGTACCTGGAGGAGGTCTGGGGCAAAGGCAATCTCGACTCGATTCGCCAGTTCCTCAGCCCGAATTACCGGCGGCACCAGTCGCCGACGTTGCCGCCTCTCGACGCAGAGGGCCAGATCGAGCGTCTTGCCGGCTTGAGGCGAGCCTTCCCCGACGTCGAGATCACGATCGAGCGCCTCCTGGCTGAAGGCGACCTGGTGGCCATGCAAGGCACTTTGCGAGGGACCCACCTCGGAGAGCTCTCCGGGATCGCCCCAACCGGTCGACAAGTCGTCGTCGGCATTGCCGATGTCGTGCGCTTCGAGGCGGGCCTCTTCGCCGAGCACTGGGGAGGACCCGACATGGCCGATATGAGAAGACAGATCAGCGTCGACGACTGATCGTCGCCTCGACTGCCACACGGGACGATCAACCGTGTCTGCCTTCTTCCTGGGTAGCGTCGGCTCATGGGATCGCCATACCGGCCCCTGAAGATCGCCCTCGGGGCCCTGCTGGCCTTCGGGGTCGTATTCGCCCTGACGGGCATGGGCGGTTGGGGCAACCCGGCTGCGAACGAACAGGCCATCGGCGAGATCTCCCGTTGGTGCGAGAGGGTTTCCGGCGGGTTGCTACGCGAGCCGGTGAACACCCTGGGAAACCTCGGATTCATCATCAGTGGCCTGGTGATCTTTGCCACGCTGGCCCGCGACACCCTCACCGGCCGAGATCGTGCCAACCGATTCGTGGGGAACAACCCGGTCGCGCTCCTCTATGCCGCGGCTGTGGTGTTCCTGGGACCCGGCTCGATGGTGATGCACGGCAGCCACACCTTCTTCGGGGCATGGATCGACAACGTGTCGATGGTCACCTACATCTTGATCCCCTGGCTTCTCAATGTGGCGACCCTCGCCCGATGGGGCCAAAGGCGTTTCTTCGGGGTATACGCAGCAGTCCTGGCCGCATACGCCCTCGGCTACTGGTTCGTCGGGCCGGATCTGGGAATCGGTCTCGACCTGTTCGGCCTGTCGATCGGCATCTGGGTCATCTCCGAGATCCTCTACCGCTGGTGGTCCACCATCATGCGGTGGGCGGCTGGCCTCGCCGGGTTCGGGGTGGCCGGCGTATTCGGCATCACGCCGGCCGACATGCTTTCAGCCCCGGAGGAGTACTGGTGGGTGATCCTGTTCTGGCTGCCAGGCTTGCTCGCGCACCATCCGCCAACGGGCCGGCGTCGTTACACGCCCTGGTTTTGGATTGGCGTCGTCTCGTTCCTCGCCGCCTACGCGATCTGGCTTACAGGGACCGCGGACCACCCGGCATGCGATCCAGACTCGCTGTTCCAGGCTCATGCGACCTGGCACATCCTCTCCGCCGTGGCCACATGGAGCTTCTTCAGGTTCTTCAGAACCGAGCAGCCACTCCCCGTAAAGGTCAGATCGACCTTCCGGAAGCGCCAAGGGGGCGACTGATCGAATCCTTCGCGGCTAGCCGGTGATCGGGAGACCCGCTCCCACCCACCCGTAGAATCCACCCTCGAGAGTCGCCACGTTCGTGTAGCCGAGCTCCTGCAGGGTCACGGCCGTGAAGGCCCCGTTGCCCCCACCATCGCAAAAGGTGACTATGCGCTGGTCGAAATCCCCGAACACACCACCCGGGCGGAAATAGGGGCTCTCGGGGTCGGCCCACCACTCCACAACCTGTCGAGGGACCGGGAGCGAGCCGTCGATCGTCCCCCTCCGCTCGACTTCGACGGGCAATCGAACGTCCAACAGGAGAACGTCGCCAGATTCCAACTCCTCGGCGAGCTCGGCGGGCGGGACTACCTCGATCCGCTCGTTCGCGTCGGTCCACATCTGGAGCACTGTCTTCCTGGACACTCTGACCTCCTCGGCCAGAACACTATTGGTCCTGCTCCCGTCGTGTGCACGAGTGAGGTCAGTTGTCCGTTGCCGGGAAGAAGTCCCAGACCGCTCCATCCGGACCCACCGGGTAGGTGACCACGTCGACCATGGATCCGTCCTCGGGCGAGTTCCAGAACACCTGGACGAGTTGGCCCTGTTCGAGTCCTGGGATGTCGAGTGTGAAGCCGAACGTTCCCCAGCAGCCCGTTCCGCATGTGGCGGTGGTGAAGTCCTCGTACACGACCCCGCCGCTCTCGGCCCAGACGATCCTCAGTGAGACGGTGGCTTCGAAGGTGTTGGCGATCCCCGCCACCACCGGGAGCTCGTCACCACCGAGGATGAAGGGTTCCGTTATGACTATCGAGTTGAGTTGATCGAGGAAGTCGTTGCGGCCGACCCCGTCATCGATCAACAGGCCTTCGCTGCCGAACACCTCGATCACGTCGCCGCCGGATGTGAACACGACCCGGGCATCAGGCGCAGGCCAGGTGGCCGTGTAGACGATCTGGTTGAGCATGGTCATGTCGGCGAGAAGGCCACCGGCACCATCGGTGAAGTTCTCGCTCACTTCAACGGTGATTACCAGGTCGGCGCCCACTCCCCCGGAACCGAGGTCGTAGAACTCCACCCCCTGAGGCACGGCGTTGTAGAACCCGGGAGGCGGCTCCACGGTCTGGTCGGGTGCGCCGAGCAGTTGCAGAGTCGCCAGGACCAAGGCGTCCGTATCGGCACCCTCCGGAAGAGTGACCGATGTCTGGAAAGGGACCAGTGCAGGGTTCCCACCAAGACTGTCCGCGGGGTCGGTGACGAGGAAGACCATCGTCTCCACTTCGGCCGCCACTGGCACCGTCGTCCCGGAAGTCACGGATGGTGAGGTCGTTGCCGGCACAGTGGTCGGAGTCGGAACCGTGGTCGGGACACCCGTTGGCGGTGTGACGGCCGGTTCGACTCCACCTCCGAAGCTGATGACGAAGGCCACTGCTCCAAGCGCGAGAACCAGAGCCGCGGCAGCGGCAAAGGCGAGGCTGGGACGAAATCGGGATGTCTGACGTCGGGGGGAACTCACGACCATCTCCTCCGGATAGGGCGCCGGCTCGGGGGACATCGCCACGATGCGCTCGGCCAGCTCTCTCAACTTCTGATCTTGGGAGTTGCTCACGACAGCCAGTCCTCCAATCGTCTCCGAGCACGAGCCAGATGACGTTTGACCGACCCTGGAGTGATGCCCATCCGCTCGGCGACCGCGTCGACCGGCAGGTCGGCCCAGTAGGTGAGCAGGACCGCCGAGCGCTGCCGCATTGAGAGACGGTCGACCACGTCGAGCAGGTCGACGTCGATCTCTCTGTCTGAAGCAGCTTCCCTGGTTGCAGTCTTCATCTCCCGAATCCTTCGTGACAGCGTGCTGCGGTGGTGATCCCGCGCCACGGACAGCACGGTCCGATACAGGTAGGCGCGGGGGTTTCCGACCCCGGGCCAGGCCTTCGCCGAGAAAGCCCGCAAGCACGCGTCGCTCACTACATCCGGCGCATCGAAAGGCCCGACCAAGCCGGTCGCGTAACGAGTCAACTCGGATGCGTACGTGCGATAGATCTCTGCGTTGTTCATGACACCATTCGCGGTGATCATGCCCTTGAGACGGAACAAAAGCCCGGTTTGGGTGACGCCTCGTGCGCGCACCTGCGAGATCGAAGGAGGCAATGAGGCGCTGACTTGGGCTCTGTTCACAGGTGATCCGTTGAACAGGACTCGTGCGCCGTCCCCCGGTGGCCACCTGATTCTTGCCAAGACACCGCGAGTATGCGGCTTTGGTGCCCTGGCCGGTTAAGGACTCACGACCCAACGAGCCGGGCCGAAAGACACTGTCTTCTTGTCATCCAGTCGTTGACTATTGAACTATGAGACTGCGAATGGCCCAGAAGACCGACCTTGCCCTGCGAGCACTCCATCTGCTGGCGGACAGGGACGGGTCGACTCGTGCCAAGGAGATGGCGCCAGAGTTGGCGACAACACACCACTACCTCCCCCAGGTCCTCCGACCTCTCGTAAAGGCC
>JBFFIL010000149.1:0-4432 GCA_041556535.1 Acidimicrobiia bacterium
AGAGATCGCTCGGGAAGACGGTGGTCTTCGTCACTCACGACATCGACGAGGCGATCTACCTGGGAACCAGGGTCGCCGTCCTCAACCAGGGAGGCGTTCTCGAGCAGTACGACACCCCGGAGCAAATACTCAGTGAGCCCGCGTCGGCGTTCGTGACCGACTTCCTCGGGGGTGAGCGAGGCCTGAAGAGGCTCGCTCTGCTCCCCGTGACCGAGATCGATCTGTCGATTGGCCCCGTTGTCGATGTGTCCGCGTCCACGGAAGAGGCCGTCGCGGTGATGGAGGCGAATGGGGTCGACTGGGTCGGGCTCGTGGATGGCGAGATGCTGCTGGGTTGGGCCTATGGAACCGAATTGGTCGACGTTGGCCTCTCCGAGGTCGAACCGCAGCCTTTCCTCTGCTCTCTGGAGAGTGACGCCTCGCTCCGTGAGGCCCTAGACGCAGTCGTCACGAACCGGGCGCGTGTTGCAGTGGTTGTGGACCGAGGGCGCTACTGCGGAATGCTCGACCTGGAGTCGATAGCTAGAGAGATCACCGAGTGATCGCCTTTGCGCAGGAGCGGCCGTTCTTCGACTGGGATTGGGTGGCCAGAAATGTCGACGAGATCTGGGCACGAGTAGGTGAGCACCTTGCACTGACGGGTGTCGCGGTGATCGTCGGGCTCCTCGTTGCCGCACTCCTCGCAGTGGCTTCCTTGCGCTGGCCAGAGCTCTACGAGCCGATATCTGCCTCGACCGGGCTTCTCTACACGATTCCGTCGCTGGCGGTGTTCGCATTCGTCGCGCCGATCGTGGGCATCGGAAGTGCGGGCGGCAGATTTCTGACGGCTGAGATCGCACTCGTCTCATACACCTTGCTCATCCTGGTCAGGAACATCGTGACCGGGGTGCGGGGGATCCCGCCCGAGACGCTCGAAGCAGCTGTCGGAATGGGCTACAGGCAGCGGGAACTGCTCCGAAGGGTTCAGCTGCCGTTGGCGATGCCGGTCATCGTTGCCGGCCTTCGCATAGCAACGGTGACAGTGGTCGGGCTCGTGACCGTCACTTCCCTTCTCGGGATGGGAGGGCTGGGCTTCTTCATCCTGAATGGCCTGCGAAAGTCGATCGTCTTTCCCACCGAGATCATCGTCGGCGTCGTCCTATCCGTCATCCTCGCGGCTGTTCTCGATGCACTGTTGCTCGGGGCGGGCCGTTTGCTGACACCTTGGGCCCGAAGGACCCCGGCGTGATCGAGTTCATCGCCGAGGTCGGGCAGTGGTTTGGGGAGGAGGGGCGATGGCTGGGCGAGGGCGGCATCCTGGCCAGAACGCTCGAGCACCTTGCGCTCGCCGCCGTCCCGATGGTGATAGCCGTGGCTCTGTCACTGCCGACCGCAATCTGGCTGGCCCATCGTCGCAGCGGCGAGCTGTCGACCAACGCAGTGGTGAACGTCGGCCGGGCTGTGCCTTCGTTCGGCTTGCTGATCCTGGCCGGCCTCTTTTTCTTGAGGGCTGGGGTGGGTCTCCGCTTCTGGCCTGCCGTTGTAGCGCTCGTTGCCCTGGCGATACCGCCGATGTTCACCAACGCATACACCGCCATTGCGAGTGTCGAACCGGACACGGTCGAAGCAGCGAGAGGGATGGGGTTGACGGAGGCCGAGATCCTCTGGCGGTTGGAGGTGCCCATGGGGTCGCCACTGATACTCGCAGGTGTGCGGATCTCCCTGATCCAGGTTCTTGCGACCGTGCCCTTGGCGGCAGTGTTGTCGTCGGGCGGCGGACTTGGCCAATACGTGATCCGGGGATTCTCCCGGGGCCCGGCAGGATCGGTCGAGGTCTTCGCAGGGGCACTGCTCGTGGCGGTGCTCACGGTTGCGGTAGACCGGCTCTTCACAATCGGAGAGCGCTCACTCCTACCCGAGGGGGTTCGTCGGATGTCAGATCTCGAGGTGAGGGCAGCGGCCAGCGTCTCCTGAAACTCCCGGGAAGATGCCGGGGCGGGCGCCGGTTGTCAGACTTGCGCCAACTTGGCGTCGCATGCGACTAGCCGAAAGGAATTACCCATGCGGACAAGACTCCGCAGCCGCGCCTTCGGGGCGGTCCTCGTCGCGACGGCCTTGCTCTTGGCCGCCTGTGGCGACGGATCGGGTGGAGACGCGGATGTCCCGGACCGGCCCACCATCAATGTGGCGTCGTTCAACTTCCCCGAGTCGGTCATACTGGCCGAGATCTACGCCCAGGCTCTCGAGGCGAACGGATACCCGGTCGAGCGCAGCCTCAATCTCGGATCACGCGAGCTGATCTTCGCCGATATCGAGTCCGGTTCAATCAGCTTCATCCCTGAGTACCTCGGCTCATCGATCGCTGTCGGGTTCGGAGAAGATGCGCCGAAGGACGAGGCCCTGGCCGTTCAGATGCTCAGCGACCTGTTCGCGGCCAAGGGCATCAGCGTGCTGGAGCCGGCTCCTGGCCAGGACAAGAACGTCTTCGTCGTCACGCAGGCGTTCGTTGATGAGACCGGGGCCACGAGCGTGGCCGATCTCGCCGGGGTGCCGGACGTGACACTCGGGGGCCCGCCCGAATGTGAGCTGCGAGAGACCTGCTACGCAGGCCTGGTCGCCAACTATGGGCTAACGACCCTCAGGTTCGAGGCGATATCCGAAGGGGCGGCCCGCGTGGCCGCGTTGGAGGCCGATGAGATCCAGTTGGCGCTTCTGTTCTCCACGCAGCCCGTGATCGCCGTGAAAGGTTTCGTAGCCCTCGAGGGAACCGGGGAGATCATTGCCCCGGAGAACATCATCCCCGTGGTGAACGATTCGATCGTCGACGCCTACGGAGCCGACTTCGTGGATCTGATCAACTCGATCTCGGCGCTGATCACGACCGATGTGCTACTCGACCTCAATGGGCGGGTCGAGTTGGACGCCGAGAACCCGGACGACGTGGCAGGAGACTGGCTGAGAGAGAACGGTTTCACCTCTCAGTAGAGCCTCTGCAGGGCGAAGTGGGCAGAGGGCCCTGAGGCCGGAGGTCCCCTGCATTGATCAGTCGGCTTTCGGCGCGACGACCAAGTCCACCTCGCGTACCCGCCGGCCGTCCATCCTCCGAACCGTCATCTCGAAGGCCTCCGTCGAAACGGTGTCGCCCCGGCGCGGGATGCGGCCCAATTGGTGCATCAAGTATCCGCCTACCGTCTCGTATTCGCCATCTTCGAGAACCACGCCGACGAGATCGAGACGATCGATGCGCGTCTGACCAGCGACGAGATACCTGTCGCGCCCGGCGGGTCGGATTTCCATGACCTCTCGGATGTCATGTTCGTCGCGAATGTCACCAACCAGCTCCTCGGCTATGTCCTCCAGCGTCACTAGCCCTGAGACCGTGCCGTGCTCGTCTATCGCAACTGCGAGATGAACTCCCTCAGAGCGCATCATCTCCATGACCGGGGATATGGGCGTCGATTCGGGGACTATCGGGACGTGGCGGACGAGATCGGGGTCGACCGGCTCGCTGTGCCTGGCGGCTGGGATGGCGAGGAGGTCTTTGGCATGGACGAACCCCCGGATGTCGTCGAGGGACTCACCAAAGACGGGGATCCTCGAGTGCCCGGTGCTGACCACGGCTCGTTCGAAAACTTCGGCGTTGGACTCGAGCGGCAATGCCACCAAGTCGGGCCGCGGCACCATCACCTCGGAGACCACTGTGTGCTGGAAGCTGAGTGCACTGCTCAGCAATCGCGAAGAGTTGGGGTTGATGACTCCGCCGGCCCCGATCATCTTGACGAGAGCGGCGATGTCGTCGGCAGAGTGGCTGGCCTCGACGGCTTGCCTCGGTTTCACTCCGAACAATCTCAATACGGCACCCGCCGCCCAGGAGAGGGCGAGGATTATGGGACGCAGGACGGTGACATAGGCCTTGAAAGGCGCCGAGAGGAGCAGCGCAGCTCGTTCGGGCGCGGCGATTGTCGCGTTCTTGGGCGCCATCTCGCCGAGAACGTTGTGGACGAACGAGACGATGAGGAGAGCAGTGACCACTGCCAGTGTCGCCACGGCTCCGGTCGGGGCGTTCAACGCGTGGTACAGGGTCTCGAACCAGGACTCGAGTGAGTTCTCGATCACGAATCCGAGGCCGAGGGATGCGCCTGCCACCCCGAGCTGTGCTCCCGCAAACGTCACGGGCAGCTCATTCATCGCCGAGAGGGCCCACCGGGCAAACCGGCTCCCTCGCGCGGCGAGCTCCTCGAGTGGCGGGCGGCGCGAAGCCGTGTAGGCGAACTCGACCGCCACGAAGAAGCCGTTCGCGATGACAAGCACGATGGCGATGAACAGCACAGAGATGCTCAAGGTGCTCTCCCGTCGGGTGGGGTGATGCCGACTCGGTCCACCCGGAACCCCTCCACGGCGACAACGAGGAATCGCCAACCTTCCACCTCGACCTCGTCGCCCACCTCGGGCA
>JBFFIL010000150.1:0-4417 GCA_041556535.1 Acidimicrobiia bacterium
CGATGTCCCACGGGTTGTAGGAGGGCCCGTAGGCCGAGTTCTCGGTGGAAGACCCCATCGCGAATTCGTCGAGATTCGTCTTGCCGACGATCACCGCTCCTGCGTCCCGAAGCCGTGTAACGACGGTTGCGTCGTAGGGCGGGAGATATCCGGACAGGATCTGCGACGAGGCGGTGGTCTCGATTCCTCTCGTGCACATGTTGTCCTTCAAAGCGATGGGAATGCCGTGGAGCGGCCCGTGGTCGAGCCCGTCCGCCAGATCGGCGTCAGCCCTGGCGGCTGCCTTCCTTGCCCCGGTGTGGTCGATCTCGAGGTAGGCGTGAAGCTGCGCCTCCGTGCTGGACGCGCGCATCAGCACTGCTTCCAAGAGCCCGGCAGCTGTTGTCTCTCCGGAGCGCAGGAGCGCACCGGCCTCGGAGATGGTCAGATCTGTGAGGCTCACTCCGCTCCCATGGCGGGCGGCGCCACGAAGTACCCGTCCTCAGAGTCGGGGGCTTGGGCCAGCACCTCGTCACGGTCGAGTGAGGCTCCAATCTCGTCCTGCCGATAGGCATTCACCAGACCCAGAGGGTGTGCCGCTTCGTCCCTCGGCTCTCCCTCCAGGTCCTGGACCCGGGCGGCGTGGTCGAGGATCACACCTAGTTGGCTCCGGTAGTGCTCGAGCTCTTCCTCACCCAGGTCGAGGCGGGCAAGTCGCGCCACGTGGGCGATGTCGATTTCGACTGGCATGTCGCGGGAGTGTAGGAATCTGGGCCGGGCAACTACCCGGTCAGGACCGACGCCAGGGAGTCGTAGGCCCAGCCGAGGTCGGATATCCGGACCGACTCGCCAGGTTTGTGGGCCAAACCCGTCTCCCCCGGCCCGAAGTTCACCGCCGGCATTCCCCGCTCGGCGAGCCGCGCCACGTCGGTCCATCCTTGTTTGGGCGCCACACTGGCGTCTGCAGCCGCCGCGAGTGCCACGAACACCGGGTGATCTGCCTGCGGATAGGCGGCAGGAGATGTGTCGCTCACCTCGAAGCCGTCGGCGTCGGCGCACAGGACGGAGAGGCGGGCAACAGCGTCCTCAGTGGTTCGATCGGGAGCGAACCGATAGTTGACGTTCAGGTCGAACATCGCGGGGATGATGTTGTTCGCCACGCCTCCGGCGGCGCGGGTGACCGACACGACCTCCTTGAACTCCAGACCCGCCACTTCCCTTGCTTCGGGCTCGAGGAGGTCCATCCTGGCTAGAAACCGTCCCGCTCTCGTGACCGCGTTGACCCCGAGCCACGGTCTGGCAGAGTGCGCGGCACGGCCCTCGAAGACGACCCGGGCGTTGACCACCCCCTGGCACCCCACCTCGACTGCTCTGTCGGTTGGCTCCATGACGACCGCGGCGCGGGCGCCGAGGAGAGCAGGCACGGCATCGAGGACGGGAACGAGCTGGTTGCCGGCGAGGGGGCCTTCCTCTCCGGCGTAGAAGAGCCCGACGGCCGTGTCGGTCCCCAGGTCTTCCAGGAGATGGATCATGACGGCCAGGCCGGCCTTCATGTCGGTCGCACCGAGCCCGTGCAGTCGGTCCCCGTCGATCCTCGCCCCGACATGCCCCTGGAGTGGGACGGTGTCGAGATGACCGACGAGGAGAACCGACTGTGACGAAGGCTCGCCAACCACCAGGGAGGACGCCACCGCGGTACAGGCCAGGTGGCCGAGTCGCGCCTGGATCGCGTCGCGAATGCGGGTCTCGTTGCCGGTCTCCGAGGGGATGTCGACCAACCACGCCAGAGTCTCGGTCATCGTGGGCACGGCCGGCAAGGTAACAGCCGACCGCTACCCTCCGGATCTGTGACCGAAGCGGGCGCACACGCCGTTGGAATCGCCACGTTCGCAGGCGACGACATCCTCGACGTCTGGTATCCCGACCCCCACTCTGTGGACACGGCCCAACTAGAGAAACTCGTCGGGCCCGACCTGGAACGTGGTGTCGACCGCCGGATCGTGGAGACGAGGATCCCTGAACTGAGCAAGCCTCCACGGGATCCCGCCGACGCGTATCTGCGCCTTCACCTGATCTCGCATCGAGTTCACAAGCCCCACGACATCAGCGTCGAGGGCATCTTCGGGGTGCTGAACAATGTCGTCTGGACCACCGAGGGCCCGTGCGCCGTCGAGGGGTTCGCCGACACCAAGGCCCGGCTGGTCGCAGCCGGGAGAGCACCCGCGGTCACCTCGATCGACAAGTTCCCGCGGATGATCGACTACGTGGTCCCGGCGGGGGTGCGAATCGGCGACGGCGACCGGGTCCGCCTGGGGGCGCACCTCGGCGAGGGAACCACCGTCATGCACGAGGGCTTCGTCAATTTCAACGCAGGCACCCTCGGCAAGTCCATGGTCGAGGGGCGGATCAGCTCCGGGGTGGTCGTTGGCGACGGGACCGACATCGGGGGAGGCGCCTCCATCATGGGCACGTTGTCAGGCGGCGGCACCGAGACGATTCGGGTGGGCGAGCGGTGCCTCCTGGGGGCAAACTCGGGGCTGGGCATTTCCCTCGGGGACGACTGCGTCGTGGAGGCCGGGTTGTACCTGACCCCGGGAACGGTCGTCACGCTCCCGGACCGAGACACAGCCAAAGCCAGAGACCTGTCGGGAGTGAGCCGCATGCTGTTCAGGCGCAACTCTGTGACCGGCACCGTCGAGGCCCTGCCGACCAGCGGGACGTGGGCCGGGCTGAACGAGGCCCTGCACCGGAACTAGTGCCCTACCGACTCATCTACCTCGGCCTCGGCTTGATCGGGGTGGCCGCCGTGATCCTCGGAGTCGTCTTGGCGCCCGAGGGGGAAGTCGCCGAGCTGCCCGGGCCGCTGCAGTCCGTGTCACCGCTGCCGGGGGATCTGGTTCCGCCCCAAACCGTGCTCGAGATCGACCTCGAAGTCGGTTACTCAGCAGAGATCTGGGTGGATGGGTGGCCCGTGGCCGACGCGTCCTTCGTCGAGGCGACCGGGGTATACAGGTGGTCGCCATCGCCTGCGAGCCCGACCGTTCAGGAGTGGACCCCGGGAGAGCACACCATCAGAGTCGTGTGGAACACCTACACGGGCCTGCCCGACACCGGTGAGTACGCCTGGACTTTCCGAGTCGGCTGATGAGCGGGTATTTCGATCGTCTCGCCTCCAGGGCCCGTCTGGAAGGTTCCTTCGCAACCCTCGAAGAGCCGAGAGCGATCGTCTGGATCGTCATCATCTGGACCTGGGGATCTGCGCTCAACACGGCGGCCATTGCCTCCGTCTTCTTCGGCTTTGCCGAGCCGGAGGCGGGTTGGGCGTCGACGGCGCTTGCCGCCGTTTTTGCCGCATGCTGGTTCGTATTCGCTCTCAGCGGCAGAGTCAGGGCGGCATTCGCCGTCGCCATCGCGGCTGCGATCGCGGTGGACACATACATCCATCTCACCATGGGCGGATACGCGAACTCGGGCGGGTTCTTCTTCTGGGGCGTTGGCGTGACGGTCGTATCGACACTCGCCCTCCCCCGTGCATGGGCGATCGCCGTTGGCTCTTATTGGGTCGGCGCGGCCTGGCTCTTCGGGGTTATCGAAGAAGGGCTCAGAGCAGGCCGCGCTGCACCCGAGCCCGGCTTGCCCGCCGTGATGTTCCCCTACACCGTGACCGCTATGACGGTGCTGCTCGTGCCCGCCATGGCCTACCTCCTGACCCGCCTCGCCTCGGAGCGCGAGAGGGCAGAAGGCCTGTTATTGAATGTCCTGCCCCCCAGCATCGCGATGAGACTCAAAGCCGCACCGGGGCCAATAGCGGACGACATCTCCGAGTGCACGGTCTTGTTCGCGGACATAGTCGGGTTCACCGCCCGCACTCGCCAGACCTCCGCGGCCGAGCTGGTCGAGCAGTTGAATGAGGCCTTCTCCAGATTCGATCGCCTCGCGGAGCGTCACGGGGCGCAGAAGATCAAGACCATCGGGGATGGCTACATGGTCGTAGCGGGGGTCCCCGATCCAGTAGCCGACCATCTCGAAGTCGGGTGCGGCCTCGCCCTCGACATGCTCGCGTCTTCGCCCGAGGGGATGAATTTGCGAATCGGGATGAGCACGGGCCCAGTGGTGGCAGGGATCATCGGCACCTCCAGGTTCTCATACGACCTTTGGGGGAACACCGTGAACATTGCGAGCCGGATGGAGTCCCACGGCGAGCCGGGTCGAATTCAAGTCACCCGGGAAGTGAGACAGGGTGCCGGGGCCGGGTTCACGTTCGAGCCGGGCGGAACGGTGGACCTGAAAGGAATAGGCCCGACTGAGGTCTTCTTCCTGACCGGGCGAGCCTGAGCCAGGCCCTTCTCGCAGGTTGCTCGACCGGCCGGCTCCGCACCCGACCGGTGCCTTATCCTGGTGTGATGGATCGCCTGCGCCGACTCGTCTCACGAGACGC
>JBFFIL010000151.1:0-4378 GCA_041556535.1 Acidimicrobiia bacterium
GAGAAGAGCCTTCTCGTCGACCGGGAGGGCCCGGGTCGCCAGCGCGACCACCTCGCCTCCGGTGTCGGCCGTCTCGACGGCGGTGGCGACCGAAGCCTGCGGCGCCGCGTGCCCGAAAGAGCTCGAGTCGCGGACCCGGTAGACGTCAGGCGTGCCCCGGAGCCAACGCATCCGGTCCTTGGGGTCGTCGATCACGAGGTCTATGTTCGATCTTGCTTGTGAATCCGATGTGGGAGACGTGCGCATCCAGAGCACGACCGAGTCGGGGATCCAAGGCCGGGCCATCCTCTTGCCGGCGACCAACGCCCTGCGGGCAAGCTCCCGCATCACGTGCCGGAGAGCCTCTTGCGCAGATACCAGAGCCTCAATCGGGCCGCTCCCAGCGCCCAGGCGAGGCTCTGGGTGAGCATCTGGAGCAGATGGGCCAGCGGGACGAGGAGGTACTTGAGGGCCTTCCCCTGCACCCACTTGAACTTGGCCTTGGTCCGGTAGGCCACCAACCCCGCGAGGAATGCCAGCGGAAGGAGAGAGAGGGCTGGGTCTACGGGCGCCAGGGCCACCGCCATGACGACCGCGGCCCAATAGGACCAGATGATCAGCAGATAGGCGTTGCGCCGGAGCCCTGCCCTGCCGTCCTCGAGCCCCCATCGGAACGACTTGGCGACCATCGCCGGTATGGAGGGCGGGGGCGACCAGTGGACCAGGGCCTCCGGCACGAAGACCGGCGCCCACCCCCTCTCCTTCATCCTCTCCCCGAACAGGGTGTCCTCCGCGGCTCTCATGCCCTCGGGAAACCCGCCAACCGCCTCCCAGGCACCTTTGAGAAACGCCATCGAGTTGCCTGCCGGCACGTGGTGGTTGGGGTCGACGTCGTCGAGAACGGTCATGATCGCCACGCCCGCGCTCGTGGAAGCGACGGTGCGTCCGACGGGTCTGAAGAACCCGGACACGAATGTGTGGCCGGCCTCGAGCGGCTCCACCACCTTCTCCAGCCACACCTCGACGGGGACGCATCCCGCGTCGGTGCAGGCGATCGCCTCGTGGCTGGCCGCCCGAATTGCCGCATTGCGGTTCTCCGAGATTCCCCCGGGGCCGTCGATGACGATCAGGGTCGGGTCGTTGGCGGCACGCTCCTCGAGGATCTGCCGGGTGCCGTCGATGGACCCGCCGTCGGCGACGACAATCTCGTCCGGGCGCCGCGACTGCGAATCGAGGGCGTCGAGCAGGCTCTCGATGCTGTCCCGCTCGTTGAGGACGGGGGCGATGACACTCACCTTCATCGGCGTCACGGCCGGCGTCGCCCGGTGACCGACCAGATCATCTTCACCAGCCTGTAGGCGCGGCTGTCGAGGATGGCCTGGTAATCGTCGGACCAGCTCGCGTAGTCCTTCGCCATCGCCTCGATCCTCGCGGGAAGGTCAGACACGTCCCGGCTCAACTGGCCGATCCTGACCTCGCGCCGGAGGCGTTCCCGCACCAGGAACGCGCCGCCCGCGTTTGGGCGCCGCGTGGCGGAGAGCGCCCGGGTGAGCACCTCGCGGTTGCGCTCCGCCGCCGAGCGGAGGGCGTCGATCTCTCCCACCGGGCCGTCCGTGAGGGCGTCTGCGAGCGCAGCCGTCACCGCCTCCGGCTCCAGACCCTCGAGGGGGATGGCGCGGCCGGCAAGGCCGAGCCCGCCCATGAAGACCTCGACCTTTGGGTCGTAGGCGAGCCCGACGACGGGCACGCCTGCAGTGACGGCGAGCATCAGCGAGTGGAGGCGCATTCCGACCAGTGCCCGGTACCCGCCGATCCGGGCGGCCAGTGCGCGCCGCCCTTCGGCCGGGGCGATGGAAACCCGCTTCGAGCTCGTCCTGTCCTTGACCTCCATGGCGACGAGCAGGTCGTTGTGGTCGCCGTCGCTTCTCTGGAAGGGGATCAGCTCGGCGTCGAAGTCGTGGTCTTCGACGATCTGGTCGAGGGCAGCGGCCAACGGCGCCACGAACCCGCGGTCGCCCCAGTCTCGAACCGAGACGCCCACGACGGCTCGTGGCTCTGCGGGCTCTGAGGGGAGACCGAGGGCCGGGTCCGCAGCCACCAGAATGTGGGGGTGTCGGAGTGTCGCCTTGGAGTGCTCATCGCGAACGGAGACGGCATCGGCTGCCTCAACGGCCATTTGAGCCAGGGTCATCCCGTCCTCGGTCACCAGCGGACCGACACCGATCCCGTATATCGCCACGGGGGTGCCGACCAGTCGTCCCAGCACGGCGAATCCCGCGTAGTAGGACATTCCCCAATGGCTGGGGAGGAGGAGAGTGCCGGCGTCTGCACCCGAGTAGTCCTGGAACAGGCCGCCGCCTCCGAGGACCATGAGATCGGCGCCCTCCGCCGCGTCGACCATGGCGTCGATGTCGTCGTGAGCGATGGTGTCCAGCCCCCGCTCCGATGCAACCGCTTCAGACGCGTCGGTGACTACCTGCACCTCGGCGCCGGGCAGTGCGGTCTCGAGGTCAGCGAGCAGGGCGTCGAGGATCAGTTCGTCTCCGACATTGCCGTGGCCGTAGTAGCCACAGACCAGAACACGAGGAGGTGGCACCGCCCGGCCAGTGTATGGCGACCGGGCCTGCGATGATGAACCCCGTGAAGCTCCAGCGTGCATTCGCTACGGGTCGGATGCTCCGAGGCCGCAATCGGCTGAACGGTTTCCGCGCCGTCCCGGAGGCGGCCGGTGCCTGGCGGCCAGGCTCGAGTCTCCGCGGTGAGAGGGCGGAACCGTGCGAGCATGTCCTGTCAATTTGCTACCGAGACGAGTGATGAGCACCCAGCTACCCGTATACGACTCGGCGGCTCCCCGCACCCCTCTCGTCACCGAGCTGCGAAACGTGTGGCGCCACCGCAGGCTGATTCGACTGCTCGTGGTTCGCGAGCTGACGGTCCGCTACAAGAGGTCGGTTCTCGGCGTGTGGTGGACGCTTCTGAACCCCCTCCTCACCACCGCGATCCTGTGGCTCGTCTTCGGCGTGGTCATAGGCGGGCGGTTCGGCGAGACCTCGGAGCCCTACGTCGTGTTCCTCCTGTCGGGTGTGATCATGATCTCCTTCTTCTCCCAGGGTTTCCTGGCCACCGGCGCGGCGATCAAAGGCCAGGCACCGATCCTCACCAAGGTCTACGTACCGCCGGAGATCTTCGCCATCGCCACCGCAGTCGCAGCGGCGGTCAACTTCATGATCAGCTTCGCCGCTCTACTGATCGTCCAACTCCTGGCGGGTGTCGGGATTCCGTGGACCGTCGTTCTGACTGTGGTCCCGATCCTGTCCATGCTCTGTCTGATCGCCGGGCTCGGCATGCTCCTCGCCGCCGTGGCCGTCTATTTCCACGACGCCCTCGACCTGACCCGCGTCCTGGTCCAGCTGCTCTACTACATGACCCCGGTGTTCTGGACGCTCAGCTTCATTCCAGCCCGGTTCCAGCCGCTGATGCGCCTCAACCCGCTCTTCGCCTACCTCGAGATGTTCCGCGACGTCGCCTACCGGGGAGTCATCCCCGAGATGTGGATGTGGCTCGTCGTGCTGCTGGCGCCGGTGGCTGCTGTGATCGCCGGGGTCTGGGTCTTCAGCAAGTCGTGGAAGACCCTGGTGAACCAGCTATGAGCGGCGAGCCGCTCGTTGAGGCCCGCGGGGTCTCGGTCGCCTACCGGATGGCGCACGACCGGGCGGGAACGATCAAGGAGTACTCGTTTCAGCTCCTCCGTCGCCAGGTGACCACCGAGTCTTTTGTTGCCGCCCACGAGGTCTCGTTCACGGTCGGGAGGGGGGAGACCCTTGCGCTGGTCGGGCCGAACGGCTCGGGGAAGACGACCCTGATGAAGGTGATAGCCCGGGTTCTGCCCCCTACCGGGGGCCGGGTGATCGTTCGGGGCCATGTCGCTCCGATGATCGAGCTGGGGGCGGGCTTCAACACCGAGGTGTCGGGTTTCGACAACATCGTGTTGTACGGGACCTTGCTGGGGCGCGACCCGGGGAGGATGCGTGAGCGTGCAGGGGCGATCGCGGACTGGGCCGGGTTGTCAGACTTCCTGGACGTCCCGGTGCGGGCCTACTCGTCGGGGATGCTGGCCCGTCTCGGCTTTGCCATCGCCACGGACACGGAGCCGGACGTCCTGGTCGTCGACGAGGTGTTGGCAGTCGGTGACGAGGCGTTTCAGGGCAAGTCGTTCGATCGCATCGCCGCGCTGATGTCTGGCGGGACCGCCGTGCTCCTGGTCTCCCACCAGCTCGACCAGGTCGAGCGTCTCGCCGACCGTGTCCTGTGGCTGGACAAGGGCCGGGTCAGGGCGCTGGGCGATCCCGGCGACGTGATCTCGGCCTATCGTGCGTCGGTGACGGGCTGATCGCCCACC
>JBFFIL010000152.1:0-4367 GCA_041556535.1 Acidimicrobiia bacterium
CGTCATCGTCGAGCGGGACAGCCAGAAGGGCATAGTGATCGGCAAAGGTGGGAGTCTGCTTCGTGACGCCGGAACCGAGGCCCGCCATGACTTGGAGAACCTGTTGGGGGCAAAGGTGAATCTCAAGCTGAGCGTTGTGGTCGAGAAGGACTGGCAACGCAGGCCGCAGCTCCTCGATCGTCTTGGGTTCGACGAGGGCTGAGGCGCATACGATCGGGTCATGAAAAGCGGAGCTGCGAGCACAGGTGCGGCGGTTGCGGCTGCACTCGAGCGCTCGTGCGACTCGGGTGCCATGCAGTCTGGTGCCGTCGGCCTGATCATGGGTGGGCGGATCACGACCGTCGCCACGGCAGGCGAAGAGCGTCCCGGTGGTCCCAAGGCGGGCACTTCGACACGGTTCGGTCTCGGTTCGGTCACGAAGCTCCTCACCGCCATTGCCGTGGCTCGGTCGGGCCACCTCGAGTTCGATCAGCCCGTCGCGGCGTCGATTCCGGAGGAGACGTTCGACGACGCAGCGTCGTTCGAGAAGGTGACGATTGCCGACATCCTTGCAAACACTTCGGGTCTGCCGTTTCTCCACCGGGAGGATGGGCCCCGTGACGATGGCGCCCTCGGGCGATTCGTGGGCGACGATCTCGCCCACCACAGATTCCACACAACACCGGGAGAGCTCGCACTGGACAGCCCGTCTCCCTATTCGCTGATCGGCAGGATGCTCGAGATCGCCGACGGCCTTCCGTTCGAAGAGGTCCTCACAAGGTCGGTTATGCAGCCGGCCGGGATGAGCACTGCCGTGTTCCCCCAAGAGTCGGAGGATTTCGACGGGGTCGGCGACGACCGTTCTCAGCACCCTTCAGGGTTTCTACTTGCCTCGGTGGAGGATGTCCTGCAATTGGCCAAGGCCATCGTCGAAGGCTGGCTCATCGACGGCGACGCGTGGAGGCGGATGACCACTCAACGCGTATCGCGCCACATCTCGCACATCGGCTACCCGCTCGCACTGGTGGGCTCTGGATACGGCCTCGGCTGTCAGGTAGGCACCTGGAACGGCCAACAGGTGGCGAGACATCCTGGACGGCAGTGGTCTTATCAGTGCAGTGTCGACGTGCTTCCCGAAGCCGGCTCGGCTGTCGTGCTGTTGACCAAGGGGGCAGACGACTCCACCTTCAACGAAGTGTTGAGTCTGTCCTACGAGGCTGTCGGGGGCAGTGTGCGATTTCCGCCAGAGCCTGGCTTGGAGTCCGTTAGCGAGCTCCATCGCGAGTCCTGGGTGGGTGCCTACGTTCATCCGTCCCGGGGGACGATGATCCACATCGATGAGAGGGACGGTGATCTCGTGTACAGCTCGGGCGAAGTGACGGCCCCGTTGTATCACCTCGGACAGGGGAGGGCGTTGGTGCCGATGAGCTACGGGTCGGCACCCGTGTGGTTCCCGCCCCTCGATGGAGCGGCCCCCTACCTGAAGGTGTGGGGTGAGGCTTTCTTCCGTGAGGAAGCGCGGATCTGGTCTCCCTCCGACCCGGCCAGGTTCCGGGGCGCATACCGCGACGCGTTCTGGCCCGACCCGACTACCGACATCGAAGTGGCCACGGATGGGGAGACGTGGAGTTTCGCCCGAGGCGATGTTCGGTTCCCTGGGACCGTTTTGAGCGAGCGGCGAATAGCAACCGCCCTCGGAGTGGTCGAGCTGGCCGATGATGGGTCCGGCTTCCAGGTCGGCAACGCAGCACGGTTCATCCGTTCGTAGAGTCGGAGCCATGGACACCAACGCCTACGAGTTCCTGAGGATCGAACTTCGTGAAGATGGGGTGCTGGCGGTCACCCTCGACAACCCGGCAACGCTCAACGCATTGACTGAGCGAGGTCACTCAGAGCTGGTTCGCCTCTGGCCCGAAGTCGACTCCGACGCCGACGTTCGCGTCGTCTTGCTCCGTGGCGAGGGCAGAGCGTTCTCCTCGGGCGGTGATTACGAGATGATCGATCGAGTGAGGCGAGAAGGAGAGACGCACCGACGAGTGCTCAAAGAGACTCGGGAGCTGGTCAGAAACATCATCGAGTGCTCGAAGCCGATCGTCTCCGCCATCAACGGCCCCGCGGTGGGTGCGGGTTTGGCTGCGGCCCTGTTGGCCGACATCCCCGTGGCAGCCCGCTCGGCCCGGCTATTGGACGGACATACGACGATCGGCGTGACCGCGGGCGATCACGCAGCCGTGATCTGGCCCCTGCTGATGGGAATGGCCAAGGCGAAGTACCACTTGCTGACCAACACTCCGATGACGGGAGAGGAAGCCGAGCGGGCAGGCCTGGTCGCGATGGTTGTCGACGACGATGACCTGGGTGCGTTCACCGAGAAGCTCGCCTCCGACCTGGCCGCCGGCTCACAGGAGGCGCTCCGGTGGACGAAGCACACCTTGAATCACTGGCTGCGGGCGGCTTACCCGATATTCGATGCTTCAGTGGCCTACGAGTTCCTCGGCTTCCTCGGAGATGACGCAGCTGAGGGCATCGCCGCGGTCAGGGAGAAGAGGAGACCGGACTTCGCCTAGGCGAGTCGATCCGCAGTGTCGGCGAGCTCGACGTCTCTGCCTGTCAGACCTCCCTCTGAGTGGGTGACGACGGCGAGAGTCACCTTGTTCCACCTGATGTCGATGTCCGGGTGATGATCTGCCTTCTCGGCGAGTAGCGCGATTCGGGTGACGAACCCGATCGCCTCGCTGAAGCCTCCGAACTCGAATGTACGAGATATGGCCTTTCCTGTGCGCTTCCAACCGGGATGTGCATCGAGGAAGACTTCGACTTCGTGGTCGGTCAGCAGACTCATACCCCGAAAACGTAGCTCAGATTTGGCACTGGTCACCGATACGCTCTGGGTATGGCCCTCCGTCATGATCAGGGCATCGTTCTCCGCTCCTATCCCTTCGGGGACGCGGACCGCGTTGTCGTGTTGCTCAGCCCGAATCACGGGAAGCTGAGGACCGTGGCCAAGGGGGTCCGGAGGACGAAGAGCCGCTTCGGTGGGAGACTCGAGCCATTCACGCATGTGGACCTCGTGCTCTACGAGGGGAGAAACCTGGACACCATCACCCAGGTTGCGGTCTTGGAGCCCTTCCCGAGGCTCCGCGAGGACCTCGACGCCGTCGTGGCCGCGGGGACCATGGTGGAGGCGGCAGACGCGGTCGCCCAAGAGGGCGAGGCGTCAGTCCGTTTGTTCCTCTTGCTGCAGCGAGGCCTGAAGGCGCTGGAGAGCGGGCAGCGGAGCCAGGATCTCATCACCGCCTACCTACTCAAACTGGCCGACGTCGTGGGGGTTGCACCGTCTCTGAGCCGTTGCGCCTCTTGCGGCCGGAACCACGACCTCCACCGGTTCTCTTTTGTCGGCGGAGGCGCGATTTGCGACCGGTGCCGGGTCGAAGGAGCGATGAAGCTGCGGGATGGCGTGACGGACTACCTGGCGGGCCTCGCTACGGCAGAGCTGATGGACCTGCCTCCTGCCGACTCAGCACTCTCCGGCGAGGCAATGGGTGTCGCCCGGCGCTTTGTCGAGTACCACCTCGACCGGAAGCTCGCATCATTGGCGGTCATGGAGTGACACTCGACCTGACTCGACTCGACTCATCGCGTGTGCCGAACCATGTCGGTCTGATCCTCGACGGCAACGGCCGGTGGGCCAACGCGCGGGGGCTTCCCCGGACGGAGGGCCACCGGGCGGGGGAGGAGGCGCTGTTCGACACGGTCGAGGGCGCCCTCGAGATCGGGATCGGCTGGCTGACCGCGTTCACATTCTCAACTGAGAACTGGTCGCGGTCTCGCGAGGAGGTCGAGTTTCTGATGTGGTTCAACGAAGACCTCCTCTTGCGCCGTCGCGACGAGTTGCACGGCAAGGGAGTCCGGATGCACTTCGCCGGTGATCTCGACGACCCACGGGTGCCCGAACGCAACCGGCAGCACATGAGAGAGGCTGTGGCGATGACGCACGAGAACGACCGCATGAACATGGTCTTCTCCTTCAATTATGGGAGCAGGCACGAGATCGCCCGCGCCGCCCGCCATCTCGCATCAATGGCTCTGCTGGGTGACATCGACGTGGCGTCCATCGACGAGTCGGCCGTGGAAAGCGCCTTCTACGTGCCTGAGATGCCTGACCTGGACCTGCTCATACGATCATCGGGGGAGCAGCGTCTTTCCAATTTCCTCCTCTGGCAGGCGGCCTATGCCGAGTTGCTCTTCTCTGACATCCTCTGGCCAGACTTCGATCGGCATGCGCTTCTAGAGGCCGTTGTCCAGTACCAGGCTCGCGAGAGACGGTTCGGCGCTGCCGAGGACAGTCCGGAGAACCAGGTTGAATAGGGAGCCGGATCAGGCCACCC
>JBFFIL010000153.1:0-4355 GCA_041556535.1 Acidimicrobiia bacterium
CTCCTGGAGATCCGCACGGTCGGCAAGGGCGTGATATGAAGTTCCGTAGCCACCCGGGATCGTGCAGCCCACTTCACACGAAACCCCGTCCGGGAGGCGTGACACGTTCGATTGCGCGAGGACGGCACGTTCGGCCATGCCGCCGTGCATCAGGAACCCGCACACCCTGTCACCTGGAGAGAAGCCTTCGGTCTGGTTGGCAACCACCACCGTTCCGGCGACCTCGTATCCCGGCGCGAATGGTGGATCCGGTCGGATCTGATAGAGGCCGGCAACCATCAATGTGTCGGCGAAGCTGACGGCGGCGGACTCCACGTTGACGAGCAAGGACCCGGGCCCGGGCTCTGGCTGGGGCAGCTCGCCAACTCGAAGACTCTCGATCCCCCCGTAATCGTCACATATGAGAGCGCGCATCACGACAGCCTATTTGAGGCATCGGCCTTCCCGCTCTGAGACAATCGAGGGATGCCCATCGAACCGCCTCGGTCAGACTTCGAGCTTCCCAGCCCCGGCGCCGCAGTGGGCGATGTCGTGGCGGTCGGTGGCGACCTCGCTCCCGGAACCATTCTGCAGGCCTATCGCAACGGGATGTTCCCGATGAACCTGGAGGATGGCCATCTCGGATGGTGGTCGCCGGTCGAACGGGCAATCATCCCACTGAACGGATTGAAAGTGAGCCGATCCCTCCGGCAATCGACCCGGCGCTACACGGTGTCGGTGGATGAGGACTTCCCCGGTGTGATCGAAGGCTGTGCCCACCCCTCCCGAGATGGCTCGTGGATAACACGCCAATTCGTCGATGCCTACACCGAGCTTCATCGGCTGGGCTGGGTGCACTCGATCGAGGTCTGGGATCGTGACGGAGATCTCGCTGGGGGCCTCTACGGGGTCTCGATCGGAGGTCTGTTTGCAGGAGAGTCGATGTTCCACCGGGCTCGCGACGCATCGAAGGTCGCGCTCTTTCATCTCGTGGTTCTGATGAACGAGGGAGGGGGCTCTCTTCTCGACGTCCAGTGGAATACGCCGCATCTCGAGTCATTGGGGGCAGTTGTGATCGGGCGTGCCGAGTACTTCGCGCGGCTGGCCATTGCGCTCCGCCGGCCGAGTCTCTTTCACTGAGCCGGCGATGACATCTCTGGTTAGAGTCGCCTCCGTGCCTCCGGGATCTGAGCGGTGCGGGTAGTTGCCGGCGTCGACCTGACGGCGATGGGTCGTAGGGTCGCCGATCGGGCCAGGATCATTGCCGAGGGCAACGGCGCGGATCTCGACCTGGTTCACGTTCTCGAGCCGGTGGGCGAGGCCATGATCTCCCAGGGACTTGCCCGTCTCATGCGGGACCATCAGGTCGCGCAGGCTGAGAAGCTCGCGGCATGGGTGAGGGAGCGGACAGGCGTCGGCGTTGAGCTACACGTAACCAAGGGCTCACCCTCCTGGGAGCTCTCTTCGCGGGCGAAGACGGCCGAGCTGGTCGTTATCGGCTCTTCGACAGTCGACGCATTCACAGCAGGGCCAGTCGCCCGGCGAGTCGCCAGGAAAGCGCTGGCAGACACCCTGGTCGTGAGACGGCAGCCAAGGGTTCCCTACCGGAGAGTCATCGCCGCGGTCGACTTTTCCGAGGCGTCGCGGGTTTCCGTCGAGAACTCGCTGAAGTGGTTTCCCGACGCCGACACAACCGTTCTGTACTCCTTGCCGTCGCGGTTCGACCCGGTGCTGGCTGGGGCCGGCCTCTTCCAAGAGGAACTCGACGCTTCCCGCGAGACCCGCCTGGAGATCGCGGAGGATCGGATGGCCGAGTTCTCCCATTCCTGGAACGGGAAGGTGAGGACGTTGGTGGCCGACGGCCCACCAACCGAAACCATCGACGAGATAGTGCGCCGGCGCGGAGCCGATCTGGTCGTGGTAGGAAGCCGGGGTGCCAGCGCCACCCGTATGGTGCTGTTGGGCACGGTGGCCGAGGGCTTGATCAGCGTCGCTCCGTGCGATGTGCTGGTGGCACGGTCTCCCTCCACATTCCGCCGCCCCTGACCAACCAACTCCGGCTCCGCAGGGAAAGCCCCTTGGGGGAGCGGGTGGGCCGCAGCTTCGAGGGTCGCTCTCGTTGCCGACCCGAGCGCCACGGATTTTCCCCTCTGCTAGGGAGTCGTCATCGGGATGTCCACCGTGAAAGTGGTCCCGGCCGGGCTCGAGTCGACCCTTATGTCCCCGCCGATCCGGTTGACGATGGTGTGAACCGTGTGCAGTCCCAGACCGGTTCCCTTGCCTGGCTCCTTCGTCGTGAAGAACGGGTCGAAGACCCTGTTTGCCACGTCCTCGGGCATCCCGGCCCCGGTGTCCGAGACCGTGACGCGCACCAAGTCGTCGACATTCCGGGCAACGATGGTCAGGGTGCCGCCATCTTCCATGGCGTCGGCGGCATTGTCGATGAGGTTGGTCCACACCTGATTGAGGTCGCGGCCGGGGGCCTCTACCTTTGCCAGGTCTTCGGGGAAGTCGGTCACAACTTCGACCTCTCTGAGCTTGTGCTTGAGGAGGACGAGCGTGTCGTCGATTCCAGCCGTTGGCACGATCTCCTGAATCGGGGCCTGATCGAGGTAGGAGTACTCCTTCACGATGCGCACCAACTCGGACACACGCCCGGCAGCGACCGAGATCTCCCCGATCAGTTGTTGCGCCGTGGCTCGAAGCGCAATCCACCGAGCCCAGTGCGGCACGACCTCGTCGGCTGCCGGCTCGAGCACCTCGGATAGCATGGCCTCGGTCCAACCGGCGTCGACGAGACCCGGTGAGAGCTCCCACGCATCGTCGAGCCCCCTGTCCTCGAGCCACAGGGCGATCGATTCTTCGGCGTCACCCCGCTCCAACGGGCTCAGCCGCCCGGGAGGCTCCGGATTGACGAGCTCGACTTCACCTCCGAGAGCGCTGGCCAACGCCGCTGCCTCCTCGCTGAGCTCCCGGTAGACATCCCGCAGTTCGAGTGTGCTCCGACCGACTGCCGCCGCCGGGTTGTTCAACTCATGCATGAGTTGCGCTGCCATTCTCCCGAGAGCGGCCATGCGTTCCTCATGTCGAACCGTGTCCTCGATCCCCCTGAGCCGGGCGGTGACGGTCTGAAACATTCGCCTCACCACGTTGGCGTCGCTGAGTAGGCGCTCGAAGGCGTCGGCCGGAATCCGGATGACCCTCGAAGGCGTTCCTGCGCTCACAGTCGCTGTTCTCGGAGCACCGTCGAGCAAGGCGATCTCGCCGACGACCTCGCCGGGGCCGAGTCGGGCGAGTACCACCGACTTGACGGCGGTGGTGTCCTTTGTGACCGCGAGTTCGCCTTCGACGACCACATACATCTCCTCCGAGGCGCTCCCCTCGGAGATGATCACGGCGCCTTCTTCGAGGTCGATCTGTTCCGACGCCTCACAGACGGCGTCGAGAAGCTCGTCGGGCAGGTCTGCGAAGTAGGGGAGACCCCGGAGTATCTCCTTGGTCGCGGTCATAGGCTCGCTAGATGCTGATGGACGAACCGGATCGCCGTCGCTCCCTCACCTGATGCCCCGGCGACTCGACGGATGGAGCCGTGGCGCACGTCGCCGGCGACGAAGACGCCGGGCACCGAACCTTCGAGGGGGAGCGGGTCCCGGTCCACGTTCCAGCCTTTGAGAGGGCCGAGGTCTGTGCCCGATAGGACGAACCCCTTGTCGTCGAGCTCGACGAGGTCGCCCAGCCAGTCGGTGTGAGCGGTCTGGCCGATGAAGATGAACAAGGCTCCCGCGTCGACCTCTCGCTCCTCTTCGGTGTCCCGATCCTTAAGCACGAGCGAGGTCAAGTGGGTGTCGCCTCTCGCCTCAACCACCTGGGTCCGGGGCAATATCCGGACGGCGTCGTTGGCCTCCAGATTGTCGATCAGGTATTGCGACATCGAAGCCGTCAGGTCGGGGCCGCGGATGATGATCGTCACGTCGTCGGTGAATCGGGTCTGGAACAGGGCCGCCTGGCCTGCGGAGTTGCCACCGCCGACTATGAACACCGGCTGGTCGCGGTGGTACTCGGCCTCGATTCGAGACGTTCCGTAGTAGACACCGACGCCGGAGAGGCCATCGAGGCCTTTGGCCGTCAGCCTCCGATATGCGACGCCACTGGCGACGATCATTGCCTTGGCGGTCACCTGAGACCCGTCTTCCAGATGAAGGATCTTGAAAGGGTCTTTTCTCTCGACGCTGGTCACGGTCGCCGGAACCAGGATCTCGGCGCCGAACCGCGTGGCCTGGGTCGCTGCGCGGCGGGCGAGATCGGCGCCGCTTATGCCCTTCGGAAAGCCGAGGTAGTTCTCGATCAGCGACGACTGCCCCGCCTGGCCGCCAGGC
>JBFFIL010000154.1:0-4351 GCA_041556535.1 Acidimicrobiia bacterium
AACGTCTTCGTAATCGCAGCCGTCAACGTCGTCTTCCCATGATCAATATGACCCATCGTCCCCACATTGATATGAGGCTTAGTCCGCTCAAACTTGGCCTTCGCCATGAGTTGTCGTCCTTTCGTTCTATCTTCAGCCGGGCAGATTACGCCTCGGCGCATATGTAGCGGCGGGCAGACTCGAACTGCCGACCTCTCGATTATGAGTCGAGCGCTCTCACCAACTGAGCTACGCCGCCTCAGCCGCGACCCGAAGGCCGCCGAGCCCCGTTCCGGAATCGAACCGAACACCTCTTCCTTACCATGGAAGCGCTCTACCGACTGAGCTAACGGGGCCTGATTGTTCCAGACGCTGGGAGCGTCCGTCGTGCCGGGAGAAGGATTCGAACCTCCGTAGGCTTACGCCGGCAGATTTACAGTCTGCTTCCTTTGGCCGCTCGGACATCCCGGCGCACACCTAAACCGTGCGCACGCCGCGCACGGCTCGGGAACGGAAAATGTTAGCTAGGGGCTGAAGAAGTGCCCAATGTGGCGAGGCCTAGGAGATCCCCATCGCCGAGTTGGTGAGCCGCTCGATCCGCTCCTCTGTGGGAGGATGGGTGCTGAACAACCGGCCCAAGCCTCGCCCCCGGACGGCCTTCAGCGGGTTGTCGATGAATAGCTGAGCAGTCGACTCATTGACCCTCATGGGGATGCGCCGAGTGCCGGCGCCGATCTTCTCCAAGGCGCTGGCGAGCTGCAGTGGCTGCCCGGTGATCTCCGCCCCTGAGGCGTCGGCCTGGAACTCGCGCGTCCTCGAGATGGCGAACCTGAGCAGCATCGCCGCAAGCGGGCCGACGACCAGGGAGAGAACGAACCCGATCGCCCCGAGAGGGTTGTTTCGGTTGTCCCCACCGCCCATGAAGAAGGACATGCGCACGAGGATCGAGATGGCCGCCCCGATCATGGCCGCGATAGAGCTGATCAGGATGTCGCGGTTGCGAACGTGGGCAAGTTCGTGGCCGAGCACTCCCTCCAACTCCTCGTGGGTCAGGATGTCGAGAATCCCGGTGGTCACTGCGACTGCCGCCTTGCTCGGGCTACGGCCCGTGGCGAATGCGTTGGGCTGGGGTGAGTCGATCAGGTAAATCGACGGCATTGGCATGCCGATCGTCGTCGTGAGCCGACGAACGGTCCCGTAGACATGAGGCAGATCGGCTTCGGTGACGGGCCGTGCCCGACTTGCGGCCAGGGCCAGCCGATCGGAGAAAAAGAAGGCCAGGAAGTTGAATCCGACGGCGATCCCGATAGCCAGGCCAAACCCTCGACCCCCGGTGAGGCCGTAGATGATGAAGAACAGGAGGGCCGTCATGAAGGCGAGCAGCCCGACGGTCTTGACGTTGTTCATGACCTAAGCGTATTGAACCTGGAGGGCTATCCCGGCCGTGACAACGCTGCGTGTTGGCGGTGTTGATAGCTGACAGAACCTAGGAGAACGCCATGGCCCGTGGCTCCCCGCCCACGGGCCCGGACCCGGCAGTGATCGGTCAGCGACTCACCCGCAGCACTCGAAAGTCCCCGAGGCCTCTCGGGTGGAGCAGGGTCTCGGCTTCGGTCTTGAGAGTCCGCAGACGGAGCCTCTCCATCTCATCGCCTGATCGTGTCGCGGCGAGTTCGGCATGACGCAGCTCGGCAAGGTGCCCGCGCAACCCCAGCTCCGAGAGGAAGTCATCCTGGCGACTCAGCGTTGCTGAAGCCCCCACCGACTCGGCGACGGCGATCAGTGCGGTGAAGTTCACATCGGCGGTGATGTCGGTGGCACCCGGCTCGTCGAGTGGATGAGGCCCCAGATGGTGGGACCGGTATGTGCGAAGTGTGCCGTCCTGCCGGCGCGGCAAGAGATTCTCGGCCGTGTCGCCGTAGTCGATCAGGACGATCGATCCTGCCTCGAGGCGGTCTATCGCCGAGGTCAGCCAGTTGCCGGCCGCTATCTGAACCTCGACCCAGCCGCCGTCGGAAACCTCGCCGGCATAGGCATCGAGCCAGTCGCCGACTTCAGGCCTCAGGTCTGCATCGACAAACACCAGCTGATCTCCTTCTGCTCCGACCCATCTCTCGCGCCATCCGCCTTCAACGAGTTGAGCGAGAGCCATGGGCAAGTTGTCGATCAACTCGTTGGCGATGACCACGCCTCTCACCTTCTCCGGCATCACCGAGAGGACGTGGTGCGGGGGGAGGATGGTTTCCAGGGCCTTCCTCGCCGCCGGCGACGCCTCGACTGCCCAGGCATCCACGGCGTAGCCCTTGAGCAAGGAGTGAAGTAGAGAACCAGAGCCGGCGCCCACGTCCACCAGTCGGAACGGGTCGCCGATTCGCTCGTGCTCGCTGGCGACATACCGCGCCAGCGTCTCGCCGAACAGCGTGCTGACCTCTGGTGAGGTCAGGAAGTCACCGCCCTTTTCGGACCGAAGCTCTCCACCGCCGAAGAAACCATCGGGGTCGTAGAGGGCAATCGCCATGAAGACCTCGAATGGCAGCGGCCCTGAGGCATCGATCTTGGAGATGAGTCTCTTCTTGATAGCGTGCGGCATATGAAGTTCGGCGTCACCATATTTCCCACCGACACGGCAATTCGCCCCGACGAGCTGGCACCCGAGGTGGAGCGAAGAGGATTCGACTCGCTGTGGTTCCCCGAGCACTCCCACATACCCGTCTCGCGGAAGACGCCGTGGGGTGGGAGGACGGGCGCTCCGCCACTCCCCGAGCAGTACTGGCGGACTCTCGATCAGTTCGTGGCGCTGAACGCGGCCGCGGCATCGACGACCACCCTGAAGGTCGCATCCGGTATCGCTCTGTTGGCGCAGCGCGATCCGATCTGGACGGCGAAGGAGGCCGCCACTGTGGACTACCTGTCCGGGGGGAGGCTGATCTTCGGCATCGGATACGGCTGGAACAAGGAGGAGATGGCGAGCCACGGGACCGCATATCTCGAGCGGCGGGCCCTGCTGAGGGAGAAGGTCTTGATGATCAAGGCCCTTTGGACGGAGGAGGAGGCTTCCTTCGACGGCGATCTGCTTTCGCTGGAGTCCTCTTGGGCCTGGCCCAAGCCGGTTCAGAAGCCCCACCCGCCGATCGTCATGGGGGCGGCGGCCGGGCCGAAGACGATCGCCGACATGGTGGAGTTCTGTGACGGATGGCTGCCAAACGCGCAACGCATGGACATAATCAGCCACGTCCGCGAGGTCCGCGGTGCGATCGAGGCGGGGGGCCGTGATCCGGACACGTTCGAGATAACTGCCTTCGGGGCAAAGACGCATCTCATCGACGACCTGAAGAGGGCCGGGGTTGACCGGGCGTCCTTCACTCTCCCCCCACTCGGCGCCGACGTGGTGCTCCCAAAGCTGGACGAGTGGGCTCTCACCCTCGGCCTCTAAACCGAAACCTAATGCTGTAGGGACCAAATACGGTCCCTACAGCGTCTGATACGGACCCATTCCATTCCGTCCCAGGATTCGACATCATGGAAGCGTGGGGAGAGAGACCGAGCGAAAGGTGCTCGAGCACCTCCGGGCCTCCGGTGGGGTGATAGGGCGGGCCGAGGCACTCGCCATCGGCTTGCCTCCCTCGACCCTCAAGGCATGGGTTCGGCTGGGACGACTGCTCCGCGTTGGCACCGGGATCTACGTGCAACCGGCCGTGCTCGAGACCGAGTCTTCAATATTACGCGCCGCGACGACAGCCCTCGACGCAATCGTGTCGCATGAATCCGCAGCCCGCCTGCACGGCCTCGACGGGTTGGACCCCCGGCGCGTCACCGTCTCCGTCCCGGTGCGAAAGACAAACCGATTCGATGGCGTGACCATCCACCAAATGACCGACCTCACCGAGGATCAGACGACCGTGCGAGCCGGCCTTCCCACCACCGATGTCGAGAGGACTGTCCTCGATCTGGCCGCCGTCCTCCCCAAGCCGCTACTCGAGGGGTGTCTCGACCAACTCGTCCGTCTGCGGAAGACGACGTACCAGGCGACTTCGGACAGGCTCGAGGAGACCGCGAGAAAGGGAAAGCCGGGTGTCGCCAAGTTGCGGGCAGTCATGGCGACGAGGCTGGGCCAGAACTACGCGACCGACAGCGTTCTCGAGACCAGGCTTCTACGTGTCCTGACGGAAGGTGGCCTGCCACACCCGGATCCCCAATACCGACCCGCCTGGCTTCGGCAGGTCAACGGACGGGTCGACTTCGCCTACGTCGAACAGGCGGTGGTCGTCGAAGGGGATAGCCAGCGTTGGCATGGTGCGCCCGATTCGTTTCAGGCTGACAGGAAGAGGGACAACCTGGCCCAACTCGCCGGTTGGGTCATTCTTCGTTTCAC
>JBFFIL010000155.1:0-4304 GCA_041556535.1 Acidimicrobiia bacterium
AGGGAGTTGAAGGCGATCCTCACGGAGGCAAGAGCCACGGCCGTCCTGGTGACCCACGACCAGGAGGAGGCGCTGGCGACATCCGATCTCGTAGCGGTCATGTACCAGGGGAGAGTCATCCAGGTCGACTCGCCTGCCGAGTTGTACGCCCATCCGTCAGATCCGTGGATCGCCGAGTTCCTGGGCGACGCCGACCTGATCCCTGCGACCGGTCACCGCGGCTATGCCGACACTCCGCTCGGGCGGTTCAAGACAGATCTCAGAGGGCCGGTCTCGGTGATCGTCCGGCCCGAGGACGTCCAACTGTCCATCGGCGAAGCCCCAAACGCCGTCGTAGCAGCCGTCGAGTTCTTCGGACACGACCAACTCGTGAGTGTCGCCTTGCCGGGAGGGCTGAGAGTCCGGTCCCGGATCGGTCCCCGGCCGTCATATCAGCCTGGAGACAATGTCAGAGCGCGGGCGGTTCACGCCCAGGTCTTCCCCGGCACCTCGTAGGGTCGCGTCCGATGGACACTGTTCTCTCCCTCGTCGCCGCTCTGGCCGCAACGACCTTCTCGGTGGACCTGTGGCGTGACTACGCCCGCAGGCCTCGCCCGCACATCGCTTCCTACGGGACCGGCATGACCATGTTCGCCATCGCCACCTGGGCGTTGTTCATAGGCGTGAGTGCTGGATGGACCGGGGGCTCGTACCGTGCGTTCTTCCTGTTTGGGGCGGTGCTGAACATCCCGTTCCTGGCCCTCGGTTCGATGTTCCTCGTAGTCGGGAAGAGGTCAGGGCACGTCATGACAGTCGCCCTCGCGGCCCTCACAGCGATATCGACGACCCTCACCTTGACGGTTCCGTTCGAGAGAGCGCTACCGGGTGGAGGAATCCCGCACGACATGTTCGCAACTGGCTTCAGCCCGCGCTTGTTCGCAATCATCGGCGGTGCCACCGGCGCCACCATCTTGATGATCCTCGCAGCGGTCAGCGTGGCGCGCTTCTGGAAGAAGGATCGCGGCCTGGTCTGGGGAAACGCCCTGATCCTGGCCGGCACCGGGGCCGCAGCCTCAGGGGGGACCAGCCTCGCGCTGGGCGAGGCGAGCTGGTTCGCACTGTCACTGCTCCTGGCGGTCAGCCTGATCTGGGCCGGCTACCGGGTCGCATCGGGCCGGCGATCTCCCGAGTCGGCCTGACACACGCTCCATCAGTCCCGTCCCGACGCGAGGAGGGCCCCAGCGGTGGCCAACGCCATTCCCGCCAGCGCCAGCGGGGTCACGACGTCGGCGCGGAGCAACACTCCGAGAATCACAGCGACTACGGGTATCAGATAGGTGATGAACGAGGAACGCGTCGAGCCCACACGCCCCACGAGGGTCCCGAATACGACGAACGCTATCCCGGTTCCGACGACACCGGCCGCCGCTACAGCGAGAAGCGATCCCCACGCAAAACTGCTGTCGGCGAGCGAGACGACTCCGAAGGGAGCTGTCATCACCGTGGCCGCGGCGAGCAGCCGGGACATGACGGGTAGAGAGCCGTATCGCTGTTGGAGCGGCACGGCGATATTCAGCGAGAGCCCGTAGCAGAGGGTGGCTGTCACGATCAACCCGACTCCGAGAGCCTCGGATGGGCCTTCGCCCGCAGATGGCAATCCGATGGCGACGATTCCCCCCAAGCCGAGGACCAGGCCAGTCATCGTCCGAGGAGCGGGCAGACGGCGGAGCAGGGCAACGGAGATCACAGTGGCGAAGATCGGCGTCGCCCCGTTCAGCATCCCCGCGACCGCTGAGTTGACATGCTGTTGGGCAATCGGGAACAGCGTGAACGGGATCGCCACCCAGAGCGCCGCAAGAGCCAGCAAGCGGGGCCAGTCGTCCCGCTCGATGCGCACTTCGCGAGCCCTCGGCACGAGGAATAGGGCGGCAGCGCCCAGACCGACCCGAAGAGAAGTCACGAGCCCGGGCTCGAATGCCTCCAGCCCTATGTCCATGAGCAGAAAAGAGGAGCCCCAGATGAGCGAAGTGGCGATGAACAGGGACCAGTCGAGGGGAGCGAAAGGGCCACGATTCAGCGCCTCTGAAGTCGTCATGAGGCGGCGCGAGGTTTCTGTCATACGAGGAAGAACACCGACCGCCGCCCGTTTGTTGCATCGAGTCCACACGACCGGCGCGGGTGGTCGCCCGCGGGCGCCGGAGCCCACTACCCCCCGATGTAGGACATCTCGACCGGAGTGGCGATACGAGCTGTCCGGGACGACCTGATCTCCGAATAGCGGTCGTCCCTCTTGCCCCAGATATCGTCAATCGTCGCACCCAAGTCGCCACCTGACCGGATCGTGTCGCGAAGGCTCGTGCCAGAGGCGGCGAAAAGGCACGTGTACAGGGTGCCCTCCGCCGACACCCGCGCTCTGGTGCATGAACCGCAGAACGGCTTTGTGACCGACGCGATCACACCGATCTCGCCGAGGCCATCCTGGTAGCGGAACCGGGTGGCGACCTCGCCCGGATAGTTGGGCTGGAGGGCTTCGAGTGGGAACTCCGCGTTTATGGCCTCGATTACCTCGTCGGCCGGAACGACGTCGTCGAGTCTCCAGCCGTTGGTATTGCCGACATCCATGTACTCGATGAACCGCACGATGTGGGGAGTCCCCCGGAAGTGGCGGGCCATGTCCAAGACAACGTGGTCATTGACTCCCCGCTGAACGACTGCATTCACTTTGACGGGGCCCAGACCAGCCTCATGGGCTGCATCGATCGCCTCGAGAACGGTAGAGACGGGGAAACCGACATCATTCATCTTCTGGAACGTCTGGTCGTCCATCGCGTCGAGGCTGACCGTGACTCGATTCAGACCCGCCTCGGCCAAACCGGCGGCCTTCCTCTCCAGCAGCGACCCGTTGGTGGTCAAGGTGAGGTCGTCTATTACCCCGACTCCGGCGATCATCGCCACCAACTCCTCGATCCCCTTTCGCAGAAGCGGCTCGCCGCCGGTGATCCGAACCTTTCGAGCTCCCCTGTCGACGAAGGCGTGAACTACTTCGAGAATCTCCTCGAAGGTGAGGAGCTCCTCGCGCCTCATGAACTCGTAGCCGGGGCCGAAGACCTCCTTCGGCATGCAGTATGTGCAGCGGAAGTTGCATCGGTCCGTGACCGAGACCCTCACATCCCTTATCGGGCGGTCATAGAGGTCGGTGACCTGGCTCAAGTTCCGAAACCCATGGGGGAAGTATGACAATGGTTTGCGAGTTGTCTCACGAGACGACCGAAAATAGGGAAATGGGACTGTTCACGAGACGACACAAGGCGCCTGACATCAACTCGAGCGAGGAGCTTCTCGACCTCGTGGCGAGTGGGAGGCCCGTTCTGGTCGATTTCATGAAATACGGCTGTCAGCCTTGCCGGGTGATGGACGGCATCGTCAACGAGGTGTCGGAGGAATTCGAAGGGGAGGCCGTCGTGGTCAAGGCACGGCTCGAACAAGTACCAGAGCTCTTCAGCAAGTTCAAGGTCCGCTCCACACCGACGTTCATTCTCGTCACTCCGCGTCAGGGTGGCCTGCACCAGCGGTGGCGTCACTCCGGTCTGGTCAAGAAAGACGTTCTCGTAGGGAACGTGCGGAGGGCTGTGGAAGCTGTCTCCTGACAATCAGGCCATGGCGGAGGGCCGGCTCCGCAGCCAGGCTCCCAGACCGACCGGGAGCACGAGCAGGGGAACGAGCCAACCGACGAGTGGCAGGAACCAGAGGACGGCGACCACCGTCGAACCGGCGACCACCGACCCGGGCACGTCCAGTCTGGAGAAGAGCTTCGATCCGAGCCAGGCGACAGCTGGGACACCCGCTACCAGCGAGACGAGCAGTACCACACCCGAGATCGCCAGGACCAGGGGGATCATCACGAAAAGCAGTGGGAGTGCTGCGGACGGCGGCGCCAATCCGATGAGAACAGCGCCCAACACGGCCACAAGAAGGGGAAGCGCAATGATGCCCGCCCCGTAGACCCACGACTTCCACATCTTGGATCCCACCTTTCGCACCGCCTCGGTCGTTCGCGCCGGCCACGAGTGGGCAACCGAGATCGCTGCGACGGTGAGGAAGATTGCCAGTAGGAATCGCCAGAGGAAGCCCAGAGCGCGAATCCTGATGTTCTGCGGGAGAGGTGTCTTCTTGACGATCGTCCCACCGACTTCGGCGTTGGCCAGCCCGGTCGCCTCCCGCTTGGATCGATATCCGAAGTCACCGCCAACTTCGAGCGGGCCCGTGATCGAAAGCCTGCTCACGGACACATCCACATCGCGGCCGACGAACCCGGCAAACTCGAA
>JBFFIL010000156.1:0-4284 GCA_041556535.1 Acidimicrobiia bacterium
CCCGCCGAATCTGAGCAGGCCCCCGGCATAGATCCGCCCGGCGAAGAACACGAGGCCGACCACCGTCGCCGCTGCCAGCGCTGCCGATGTCGCGTACTGCCAGACGGGGATGGCCTCGAGAGCGGTCCGGACGGGCACGACAAAGGGGGCGGTCAGCGGGAAGAACGTCCCGACGATCGCGGCGGTCCCGTTCGGGTCGCTCAGCGCAACGGTCGAGACGAAGAAACCCGCCACGGCGAGTAGAGACATCGGGAAGGCAACATTCTGAGCGTCCTCCATGCGCGACACGAGCGAGCCCGCCGCTCCGAACATGACGGCGAACAGGAGGAACCCGAGGATGAACCAGAGAACGAGATTGAGGACGATTCCCACGTCGAGGTTGGGCAGGTCGAAGGTGTCGGTCATCTCGAGGGCGACCAGGGCCACCGCGATCGTCCCCAGCAGCTGTGAGATCCCCAAAGCTCCGATGCCGAGGATCTTGCCGCCGAGGAGTTGCCAGGGTTTCACGCTCGACAGGAGGACCTCGACGACGCGATTGGACTTCTCCTCGGTGACACCGGTCAGGATCCACGTGCCGTACAGGAGGACAGCGATGCAGAGCAGCATGAGCCCGGCGTATGCCACGAGCGTCTTCGACTCGTCTCGCGCGTCGTCGCCAGAGAGCGTCGACGTGGTGAGAGGTTCGGAGGTCATGACGGCGATCACATCTGCAGCCGCCTGACCTTGCGCTGCCACGATTTGCTCCAGCTCGACCGTGGCAGCGCCCCTCTGCAGGAGATTGAGCAGGCCATTGCCTCCGATGCCGGCGGTCTCGACCACCACTTCTTCCCCGTCGACCATCAGGGCATCGAGGTCACTTGTTCGGAGCGCCTCTAAACCCTGTCCTCGGCTGGCGAACTCGGTGGTCGTGAATGAGACGGACGGCTCGCTCTCAGGGTCGTCGTTGGCGTTGGCCAGGACAGTTGCCGCGGCGATGATCTCGGCGTTGCCTTCACCCACCAGCCCGATTGTGAACTCGTCGGTCCCGCCGTCGACCAGGGGCGGCACGACGATGAGCCCGACGACGATGAGAAGGGTGATGACGGTGGTGATCAGGTAGGCCTTCGACTTGCCGCGCTCTTTGATCTCACGAAGCGCGACATGGCCGATGACAGGGAGGCTGCTCATCCGACCGCCTGCTTGAACAAGTCGGACAAGGACGGTGTGGTGTATGAGAAGTGGCGCAGGCGGCCGGCCTGCTCTGCCCTCGCGATGAATCCCCTGACGTCGGTGGACGAGTCGATTGTGAGTCTGTGTCGAGCCCCGTCGAAGTGGTGCTCGCGCACTCCCCTCAAGGGGTCGAGGAGTGCGGACGCATCGCCTTCGACCTCGAGCTCGAGATGGCGTATGGGAGCCCGGTCCTTCAGCTCCTTCACGGTCCCCTCCACGACGACTGAGCCCTCGTGAATGATCGCGACCTCTTCGCAGAGGTCCTCGACGAGGTCCAACTGGTGTGAGCTGAAGATGACGGCTTTGCCGTCGCTGGCCTGCTCGCGGAGCACATCGGACATCGTCTCGACGGCCAAGGGGTCAAGGCCTCCGAAAGGCTCGTCGAGCACCAGGAGCTCGGGACCATGGACAAGCGCAGCTGCGAGCTGAACTCGCTGCTGGTTGCCGTGGGAGAGAGACTCGACGGGGTCTGCTCTCCGGTCGGCGAGACCGAATCGCTCCAGCCAGTAGTCGGCCGAACCGGCCGCGTCCGAGGAGGAGAGGCCGTGCAACCTCCCGTAGTAGGCGAGCTGATCGTGGGCCTTCATCTTCGGGTAGAGCCCGCGCTGCTCCGGCATGTAGCCGAATCGGCGCCGTTCTGCCTGCGATATCGGTTCGGCGTCCCAGGTGACCGAGCCGGAGTCCGGGCTGATCAGCCCAAACACCGACCGCATCGCCGTTGTCTTTCCAGCGCCATTTGGTCCGAGGAAGCCGAGCATGCTTCCTCGCTCGACGCCGAGAGTGCATCCGTCGAGGGCCACTACATCGTCGAAGCGCTTGTGCAGTTCTTGTAGCGACAGCACGGGAGGCGAAGCGTAGGACGCGATCGGGATCTACTCCCAACCGATGCCTCAGTCCAGGAGGGAGGGGCGGAACAACCGGTCGTGGCTCGTCAGCGCGAAGCGGTCGGTCATGCCCGCGACGTAGTCGACGGCACGCTGGAGGGGCTCGTCGCCGGGGACCGTGTAGGTGTCCGGGACTTCATGAGAGTGCTCGCTGTAGTAACCCACCAGGTCCTGGATCACAAGGATCGCCTTCTGCTTCTGTGCCTCCGACTCGGGGCTCAGGTAGACCCTCTCGAACATGAAGTTCCGGAGCATCCCCATGACCTCGAGGTGGTGGGGGTCCATGGTGACTTCCCCTGCTTCGTGGGAGGCCTCGATGACTGAGGTCACCATCGCGCCTATCCACTCCCTCGATGTGGCCCCGAAGGTGGTCAGGGCCCCGGTCGGGATGTCGTGGTACTCGATGACTCCGGCCCGAAGCGCGTCCGACACGTCATGGGTGAGATAGGCGATCCGGTCGGCGTAGCGGCACAGCCAGCCCTCGTGCGTCTCGGGCGGGATCTCGACTCTCCACGAGTGCGCTCTCACTCCGTCGAGGACCTCGTGGGTCAGGTTGACCGGCTCGAGAAGTGACAGCGTCCTGACGCCGTGCGCCGAGTGGAGCCACTCGCCTTCCATCAGTGGGGAGAGGGCGTCTTCGCCGGTATGCCCGAAGGGTGAATGGCCGACGTCGTGGGCCAGGCAGATCGCTTCGGTCAGGTCCTCGTTGAGTCCGAGGGCCCTGGCCATCGCCCGGCCCACCTGGGTCACCTGGATGGTGTGGGTCATCCTCGTCACGAAGTGGTCGCCGTCGGGGTTGAGGAAGACCTGTGTCTTGTGCTTCAGGCGTCGGAACGCCTTGGTGTGGATGACTCGGTCGCGATCCCGCTCGAATGCGGTTCTGAATTCGTCGGGATCCTCGGTTTCGGCGCGCCCAGCCGATTCGCCGGCCTTGGTGGCCAGGGGGGAGAGCAGCTCCTGCTCCAACGCCTCCCGTTGCTCACGGGTGAGTCTCAGCATTTCAGCCCGCCAGGATGATCGCCTGCTGGTACTGGTAGAGCACGAACAGTGTGAAGGAGAGCCCGGCGGTCGTCGCCAGAACCGCTCCCACCCTCTGCCACCAGTTCATCGCCAGGAAAGACTGCCATGGGCTCCGCTCCTTGTGCCCGGAGATGATCCGCCGTCTCACCCGAGCGGAGATGGTGTCGATGACAAGTACCACTGCGATCGTGAGGAACAGAACCGTCCCGGCACGATCGAAGTCTCGGAACCGGAGCTGACTGACCAACTCTGCGCCGATACCACCCGCACCCACGACGCCAAGCACCGCAGAGGCTCGGATGTTGATCTCGAACCGGTAGAGCCAGTAGGCGACGATGTTGGGCATCACCTGTGGCACAACCCCGAACCGCATCTGCTGGAGTCGAGTTCCTCCCACCGACGCGACGGCCTCGACCGGGCCGGGGTCGATGCCTTCGATGACCTCGGACGACAACTTGCCAAGCGTGCCGATCGAGTGGATCCCCAGCGCGAGTGTCCCGGTCAACGGCCCCAGACCCGTTACCGGGATGAGGATCATCGCCACCAGCAGCTCAGGCACGGCGCGGATCCCGTTGAGGATCTGGCGGATTCCAGTTGCCACCCTCGTCGACGTGACGTTGGTCGCCGCGGCGAAGGCGAAGAAGAACGAGAAGAAGGCACCGATGATCGTTCCTATCCAGGCGATCCAAAGCGACTCCATGATCTTGGGAAGTGCCCTCTCGACCATCTCGGGACTCAGGTCCGGGGGCACCATGAGCCGGAATATCTTCCACATGTCGCTTGGGGCGCTCGCCAACTGCTCCATCGAGATCTCGAGCCCGAGGGCGGACCACAAGGCGGGGATGACGACCGCGAGAGTCAAGCCCAGTCGGACGATCCGGGGGCGGAGAGGCCGCTTCGGCCGCTCCGGAGGGGCCTGGTCCGGCGCGAGGTTCTCGACGGTCATACCAGTCTCCGTCTCAGAGCAACACTGATCTGCTCGATAGCGAAGACGATCACGAAGATGATGATCACGACCGCCAGGACGCGGTCGAACTGGAAGAAGACTCTCTGCGCTTCGAGGACCCGGCCTATTCCGCCGGCACCCACGAGCCCGAGGACGACCGATGCTCGAATGCTTATCTCAAAGATGTAGAGGGCGTAGGCGACATAATTCGGCAGCACCTGGGGC
>JBFFIL010000157.1:0-4264 GCA_041556535.1 Acidimicrobiia bacterium
ACTCGTGGGTGAAGACATGGTCGGACACCGTGCAAATCGTCAGCGCTCGGGCTCCTTTCTCGGCCGCGATGCCGTAAAGGCCCGCGGCCTCCATCTCCACCGCGAGAACCCCCATCGCCTTCATCCGGTTGAAGGCCTCGGCGTCGGGGTTGTAGAACAGCTCGGCCGAGTGGACATTGCCCACCTTCACCTCGATCCCCCTGGCGACCGCGGCCTCTTCTGCGGCCTTGAGGAGCCGGTAGTCGGCCACCGCGGCGAAGTCGAACCCTCCGTATCTCATCCGGTTCACGCCGGAGTCGGTACTTGCGCCGATGGCCAGGATCACATCGCGGATCCTCACCGAGTCGAGAATCCCACCGCACGAGCCGACCCTGATCATGCGCTCCACCCCATACTGGGTGACCAGCTCGGTGGCGTAGATCGACGCCGACGGAATGCCCATGCCGGTGCCCATCACGGAGACGGGGATGCCCTGGTAGCTGCCCGTGAAGCCCAGCATGTTCCGCACGGCTGTAACTTCCCTTGCGTCATCCAAGAAGGACTCGGCAATGTGCTTGGCACGCAGCGGGTCTCCGGGGAGAAGCACCGACGGGGCGAAGTCCCCCTGCTCGGCTGAAATGTGAGGTGTTGGCATGTCTCCTACGCGGATCGGGGAGGACCAAAGATAGACACAGGCATAGTCTCCCGACCATGCGAGACCTCTACGAATTCATATTGAAGCTGCGCGCGATCCGCGACTACACACCAGAGCCCCTCTCCTCCGACGACCTCTCGGCCATCCTCGAGGCCGGCCGCTGGACGGGGAGCTCCAAGAATCGCCAGGACTGGTCGTTCATCGTCATCGACGATCCTGACCGGCTGGAGGAACTGGCCAACCACGGCAGTTTCACGAACCCGGTCCGCAACTCCGTTGCGACCATCGTCCTCGTGCAGGAAAAGGGGGGCAACCCGTTCGACATCGGCCGTGCAGCGCAGAACATGATGCTCGCCGCGAAGGCGATCGGTGTGGCCTCCTGCCCGATCACCCTTCACAAGGAGGAAGGAGCCCGGCGATTCGTCGGCGCGCCCGACGGCGCAACCGTTCGATACGCGGTTTCGCTCGGATACCCGGCACCGGGGGCCAAGGCGGCCAGGTTCGGGGGGAGGAAGGCCCCCGAGAAGGTCATCAAAGTCGACCGCTACTGACCGGTGGGAACAGCGGCCGATACCGGGTACCCTCACGCCGTTCATGACCGAGACCCTCGTCGAGGCGCGCGGCCTCACCAAGAAGTTCGGTGACTTCACCGCAGTAGACGCTGTCGACTTCGACATCAAAAAGGGCGAGGCCTTCGGCTTTCTCGGCCCCAACGGTGCCGGCAAGACGTCGACGATGAAGATGATCACCACGGTGAGCCCGATCACCGACGGCAAGCTCACGGTGTTCGGCATCGACCCGACCACCGACGGCCGCTCCATCCGCAAGCGGATCGGCGTGGTCCCCCAGGAAGACAACCTCGACCAGGAGCTGACGGTCTCCGAGAACCTCTACGTCTACGGGCGATATCACGACATGCACCGGTCCGACATAAACCCGCGGATCGATGAGCTGCTCGAGTTCGCCCAGCTCTCCGATCGCAAGGCCTCGCGGGTCGAGCCCCTGTCAGGGGGGATGAAGCGCCGGCTGACCATTGCTCGCGCGCTGATCAACGAGCCCGACCTCGTGATCCTCGACGAGCCGACGACCGGCCTGGACCCTCAAGCCCGGCATCTGCTCTGGGACCGCCTCTACCGGCTCAAGCGAGAAGGGGCCACCTTGATCATCACGACCCACTACATGGACGAGGCCGAGCAGCTATGTGACCGGCTGGTCGTCATGGACAAGGGCAAGATCGTCGCCGAGGGCTCGCCCCGGGAGCTCATAGAGCAATACGCCCCGCGTGAAGTCCTCGAGCTCCGCTTCGCCGACGAGATGAAGGACGAGGCGGTGCTGAAGCTGGACGGGTTGGCAGCTCGCTCGGAGATCCTCGCCGACCGCGTGCTGCTCTACACCGACTACGCCGACGAGACCCAGGTGACGCTTCATGCGCGTGGCGTCTTCCCCGACCAGATCCTGGTGCGGCGGTCGTCGCTCGAGGACGTCTTCCTGCGTCTCACCGGCCGGAGCCTGATCGACGGATGACGGCGCTCCAAAGCTCGCTTCGCATCGTCGAGTCCGAGCTCATCTGGTACAAGCGCACTTGGCGGGGAACTGTGATCAGCTCGATCGTCAACCCTGTGCTGTTCCTGACCGCAATGGGAGCCAGCCTCGGCGCCCTCGTCGACCGGGGAGACGCAGACCTCGGGATCCCCTATCTGGCGTTCGTGGCCACCGGGCTCATGGCGGCCTCAGGGATGCAGAACGGAGCCAGCGATGGATCCTTCCCGGTCATGGCCGGATTCCTCTGGAGGAAGAACTTCCAGGGGATGCTCACCACACCGGTCGAGACGAGAGACATCGTCATGGGGCGATTCATGTGGACGACGATGCGCCTGACATTCATCATCACCCTCTTCGCCGTGATCGCCGTCGCGTTCGGCGCGATGGAATTGGGACCGGCGCTCCTGGCGGTGCCGCCTTCGGTTCTCTGCGGGGTGGCCTTCAACACCTGTGTCTCGGCCTGGACCACCACGAGAAAGGACGGGACGTCCTTCTCCAGCCTGTTCCGGTTTGGCATCGTTCCGCTCTTCCTCTTCTCCGGCACCTTTTTCCCGATAACCCAACTGCCGGGCTTCCTCCAGCCCGTCGCATACGGCACTCCCCTGTTCCACGGCGTGGAGTTGGCCCGAAAGATCGCGCTACCCGGCGCCGAGGCACCTCTGATCACGCCTATGCCACTGTGGGTCCATCTGGCATATCTGGGCGTGATGGCCGCGGTCGGGCTCTACCTGTTCAATCGCCTCCTCGACAAGAGGATCAGACCGTGAGCGTCTCCGCACCGACACGGATCACCCCGATCGGGAGGATGACCCACTTCCGTGCCCAGCGGATCTGGGAGCGCAACTACCTCGTATACCGCCGGTTGTGGAAGGTCGTGTTCAGCGGGTTCTTCGAGCCGGTCTTCTACCTGTTCTCGATCGGCATCGGGCTCGGCGCACTGATCGGGGAAGTCTCCGGGCCCGGAGGCGTGCCGGTCTCCTACACCGCCTTCGTCGCGCCCGCGCTGATGGCCGCATCGGCCATGAACGGGGCGGTCACCGAGACGACTTTCAACATCTTCTTCAAGTTGAAGTTCGGGAACACCTACGAAGGCATCCTCACGACGCCAATGCAGCCGATGGACATAGCGATCGGCGAGATCGGATGGGCGCTCCTTCGCGGTCTTCTGTACTCCACGGCGTTTGTCGCCGTGATGTTCTTCATGGGACTGACCACGTCGGCCCTCTCGCTCCTGGCGATTCCGGCCGCGTTCCTGGTCGGGTTCGCATTCGGCGCGGTCGGGCTGGCCGCTTGCACCTACATGAGGTCGTGGCAGGACTTCGACCTGGTCGCGCTAGTGACGATGCCGCTGTTCCTCTTCTCCGGCACCTTCTACCCCCTCGACGTGTACCCGCCCCTGGTTCAGCAAATCGCGAGGATCTCACCGCTGTATCACGGAACCGAGCTGGTACGCGGGTTCACGCTCGGGCTGCCGGATGTGACGATGTGGGGTCACGCGGCCTTCCTGCTGGTGATGGGGCTCATCGGGGCCGCTATCGCAAATCGCCGCCTCGACGGGCTGCTGCGGGAGTAGAAGACCGGGGAGATCAGGGCCCGGCTACTCCCTCGGCTGAGTCCCAGAATGTGCCGGACTCTTCCGACACTCCGATCGAGACCCCGAATGTGGCCACCTCGAGCGCGGTCGCGCCACCGTCGACGCAGGTTCGGAGGGTGTCATTGGCGACCCACGTTGGAGTCACCGTGGCTCCTTCGACCTTTTCCTGCCCGGGTGACGGGGGACCGAGGCGGACACCGCGATCCGTTGGATCCAAGCCGAAGTATGCGGTATTGGCCTGCCATTGGCTGCCATCAGGGGCCAGCACGCTGATGATGATGTCGAACCACCCGGCCGTATCCAACACCAGCGCCTCTCCGTCCCCGTAGAACACCACCACGAAGCAACTCTGACCCGAGCTCGTGGTCTCGTGGCGGACGCTCTTGATGTCGCCGCCGGGCTCTCCCTCTCCCGGACCTACCTTCGAGGACGTGCTGCCGTCTTTCTGGTCGCCTTCCGGATCCCCCCCGTCGCGGGGGGGGGGGGGGGGGGGG
>JBFFIL010000158.1:0-4253 GCA_041556535.1 Acidimicrobiia bacterium
CAGCTCGGAGTGGCGGTGCAGGACTATCGGGCAGACACGGTCCCGGTGGAGCAGATTCACTCGGGCCTGGCGGAGCATCAGACAGATGCCGGGACGATCGACCGTCTCTACGACGAGGGAAAGCTGGAGATCGGGGGGACGGACGCTGCCGTCAATGAGTTCCTCGTACTGAAGAGCGGCTCTTCCAAGTCCGCCCTGGCGCGTGTCATCCAGACCGAGCCGGTCACGGTCATCGAGCGGATGCCCACCCACGTGCGCGCCTTTGGTGTGGAGCCGAAGAACGTTCGCCAGACCGTGGCCATGCACCAACTCCTCGACCCCGATATCCCCGCCGTGTCGCTGATGGGCATGGCGGGAACGGGCAAGACCTTCATCTCCCTGGCCGCCGCCCTCGAACAGGTCCTGGAGCAAGGCCGATACCGGAGGGTGTCGGTCTACCGTCCGCTCGTCGCAGTCGGCCGGCAGGAAGTGGGCTACCTGCCGGGCGACCTCACCGAGAAACTGGCGCCGTGGATGGCGGCCGTGCACGACAACCTGTACGCGCTCTTCTCCGATGCCGGGATACACGGGGCCAAGGGCGCCATCGAGGAGCTGATCGACCGCGGAGAGCTGGAGATGGCTTCCGTCACCTATCTGCGAGGGCGATCGATAACTGGCGAGTTCGTCATCATCGATGAGGCCCAGAACCTCGAGCTCTCGACCTTGAAGGTGATCCTCACCCGCATGTCACGCGACTCGAAAGTCGTTTTCTGCGGCGACCTCACCCAGGTGGACAACCCGTACATATCGCCCTACGGGGGAATGGCGGCCCTGATCGAGAAGTTCAAGGGCTCGTCGCTCTTTGCCCATGTCAGCCTGGAGAAGTCGGTTCGCTCTCCGCTCGCGGAGATGGCGGCGACGACCCTCTAGCCCGCGGCGAGCGAGCGCTCGGTTCTCTTGGCGAATCCGATGACGACTGGGACCAGAGCGGCGACTATCGCCACTCCTATGGCGAGGTCGGCCCATACGTCCCCGAGCGTGGCCCCCTCGGTCATCACGCGGAAGCTCGGATCCATGAAGTAGAAAGTGGGCCCCAGTCGGCCAATCCATGGCGGGAGGTCGGGGAACATGTAGAAGATCGCTGGGAAGAACAGCAAGATCGCCCCGCCCTTCCATGCGGCAAACATCGTGTTCGAGTCCTTCGCCCACAGCCCGAGCATCACTCCGACTTCGGCCATCATCAGCGCGGCGACTGCAAGGATCACGAGGTGAGTGAGGGCGTTCCCGGTCACGGCTTCGTTGATGACGAGGGTCACGAACCCGGTGACGAGGGCGAGGATCACGCCGAGACCGGCCTTCGCGCCGATGATGTTCCCCATCGAGGCCGGCGAGACGAGCAACGCGGACAACGTCCGATCCTCCTTCTCCTGTACCAAGCCGGCCGCCGGGACGAAAGCCGCCGCGACTGCCACGACCAGGAGCAGGAGCAAGGGAAGCATTCGCACGGAGAGCTCGAGGCTCTCACCGAGTCGGCTGACGACGACGTCGACCGGTGGATCGATCCCTTCGATGCCTCGAAGCATGTCGAGGGTGGTGACTCCGAGGATGATCCGGTTCGAGGCGAGGCTCTCGCCACTGATGTAGAAGTCGAGCGAGGGCATCTCACCGGCGCGAATCGCTTCATCGAACCCGGGCCCAAGGAAGAGGCCGGCGTCGGCGTCGTGCCGGCCGACCATCTCGACCACCTGCTCCTCGGTCTCGGCGATGGCGACATCTATGCCGTCGAGGCTCTGGGCCTCGGATACCAGGGCTGAAGATCCTGCGTCGGCGATAACCAGCCGCGGCTCCGGCGCGAACAGGTCCCCGAAGACACTCTGGATGAGGACTGTGAGCAGAAAGGGAATCACGAGGGCGTAGAGCACCCACGGGCTCCTAACCCCGATGCGGACCTCGCGGCCAAAGATGGTGGCTGCATGCCGGGCGCTCACAGTCGTTGCACCCTTCGACCGAGCACGGCCCATCCGCCGCCGAGAGCCGCGCCGCACCAAAGGGCGAGGACGCCGAGCAGTGGCCCCGCCTCGCGCCATCCGGCTCCGTGAGCGCTGACATCCACCAGGACCTGTGCCAGCGGCCACGACGGCAATGCCTTGATCCAGGGCGCGGTCGTTCCGGGGAAAAGGAGGGCGAACGCCGGGATGATCAGCGGTATGAGAAACAGCATCGACCAGAAGATGATGCCGACGAAGTCCTTGCCGATTGAGCCCGCCAGGAGGCCTATACCGGTCACGAGCACCGACCCGAACAGCAGCGAGACGATCAGGATGTCAGGTCTCGTCTCGAACCCCTTGATTACACCAAGGAGCAGTGCGGTCTGCCCGAACGCCAGCAGCGTCCCGAACAGTGCCTTGGCCGTGAGGAAGTCGGTCACTCTCGCGGGGGAGACAGTTATCGCTTTGACGGTTCTGTGCTGAATCTCCGCCGCGACGAGGCTCGCCAGTGCGAGGGATTCGACCATGAGGACGAGGTAGGCGAGGAGAGGGCGGAATTTCTCTTGCAGCGAGACCTGATCACCGGCCCGGTCGACTCCGAGCACGATCTCCTCGATCTGCGCCGGCGGCGGGATCCCAAGGACCGCATACGCCGTCTCGGCGGCGATCCCCTCGATGGCGCCGGTGATCGAATCAGGGGCACCTGCCCCGACATAGAGGGTGATGACCGGATCGCCCGACGTGTGGGCATCTCCAGCCCGACGAAAAGCTCGTCACCTTCTTCGATGGCGGCGACCATGTCGGCGACGGAGTCGAACAGAAGCACCTCGATGCCCTCCGTCTCCTCACCTGAGCCGACCAGCTCCGAGACGTCGATCGCGCTTCCTCCAGCGAGCCCCAACCTGAGTGTCTCGTCCACCTCGGAGGGGAGGAACCACCAAAGCGCGGCGTAGAAGACGATCCCCAACACGCTGACCAGGACTATGAACCGGTCCCGGGTCCACTCCTTCAGGTCCCGGGCCATGATCGCTCGGACGATCGCGGGCCGGCTCATTACTCGAGTCCTCGCCCCGCGATCTGGATGAAGATGTCCTCGAGAGTGGCTTCCTCGGTGTGGATCGTCATCACGGCATCGGTGAGCAGCCTCCGAAGTTGGTCACCGGCGCCCACGGCATCCATTTCGATGACCACCTCGGCCACCCCGTCGCCGTCCCGAGACCGGACTCGCACGTTTCTCTTGCCGTGAGCGAGCTTGAGATTCTCCGGTGTATCCGTGACAAGGATCTTGCCCTCGTTGATGAACGACACCCGGTCTGAGAGCACGTCGGCCTCCATCATGTCGTGAGTCGTCAACAGGATGGACGCGCCTCTTTGCGCTTCTTCTTTGATGATTTTGCGAATGGCCTGCGCCGAGACCGGATCGAGCCCGTCGGTGGGCTCGTCGAAGAAGAGCACGTCCGGTGTGTTGGAGATGGCGCGAGCGATCATCAGGCGTTGCCGCATCCCCTTCGAGTATGTGGAGACGCGATCGCCGCCACGACCGGCGAGGTCCACCCGATCGAGGAGGCCGTCGATATCGGGCTCGATGCCGTAGAGCCGGCCGAAGAAAGCCAGGTTCTCCCGGCCGGTCATGTTGTTGTAGTGGTTCTTCTCCTCGAAGCAGACCCCCATTCGCCCCTGGATCTCGTCGCGGGCCGTGGCCATGTCCTGGCCCAGCATCGAGATCGATCCGGCGTCGGGGACCATCTGCCCGGTGAGCATCTTGATGGTGGTGGTCTTTCCCGCCCCGTTGGGACCGAGGAACCCGAGAATCTCGCCCTCGCCGATCTCCAAAGAGACCCCGTCCACGGCGGGGCTGCCGTCGTATGAGTATTCCAGCCCGGTGGCCTGAACCTGCGCTGTCATGACAGCGAGCGTAGACGCGGTTCTACTAGCCGATCCGGTCGCGCCGGGCCTGAAGCAGATCGGCAGCCCGCTCGATGGTGATCGTCTCGGGGTTGTCTCCCTTGCGAAGCGATGCATTGACCTCGCCGTCGGTGACATAGGGCCCGAATCGCCCCGATCGAAGCGTCACCTCTTTGCCGCTGGCGGGATCGGTGCCCAAGGCCTTGAGCGTCGAGCTCCTCGCCTGTCCTCGCCTCCGCGGGGGTGCAGCGAGGATCTCCAGTGCCGCCTCGATCGTGAGGGTGAAGAGCTGCTCCTCCGTCTCCAGGCTGCGACGGTCGTCTCCTCTCTGGATGTAGGGGCCGTAGCGGCCGTTGAGCGCCAGGATCTCGACCCCATCGG
>JBFFIL010000159.1:0-4250 GCA_041556535.1 Acidimicrobiia bacterium
GGCCGCAGACGTGATGGGGCTGCACATGTCTGTGATAGACCGCGAAGATCGGCTCGAGTCGGGCACGGGAGACTGGCTCGACTCCTTCCGGGGCGAGCCGGGAGAGCGGAAGTCAGCCGCGCGGGAGTCCGTCCTGCGAGCGTTGCGAATGGCCTCCGACGCCACCAACTTCTCGATTCTCCAGTCTTTGCAAGATGGGGTCGGAACACCAATCGAGGACTTGGTGGCAAAGACAGGCCTCACCCGGCTCGCGCTGGCCGAGCGGGTCGGGGATCTGGTCTCCGCCGGGCTCGCCGCCAAGCTTCCGGAGGCCAACCAGATCGCGGGCGTTCCAGCCGGGACCGCCATCGTCGGCGTCGTCGAGGCGGCTGTCGGCCAAGCCGCGAGATCGATCGACCGATGAGATGTGCCTTCTGCGACTATGAGGGCCCGCGCCCTGAGGTGCACGCACACCTGACCGATACCCATGGCCAGGAGGTGAAGGTCTGGCAAAACGAAGGGACGGGGCGCCGATACTTCGAGCTCGCCTGCCCCGATTGCGACGACTCATTCCGGCATCAGATCAAGCCTCGTCTGCGCGACCCCGGCTTCCTCGAGGAATATGCTCGAGAGATCCGTGTCGTGGCCTTTGACCAGTTCCTCTACCACCGACAGCTAGAGCACGAGGAGGAGACCGAAAGTGCCTGAAGTCAATGGGTGCAACATCCCCGACGACCGCTACTACTGGCCCGAGAAGCACGTCTGGGCCCTGCCGGGTGACGACGGGATGGTGACCGTGGGAGTCACCGATGTCGCCCAGTTTCTGGCAAAGAGCATCATCTCGGCGCTGCCGAAGCCGGCCGGGAGACCAGCGAAGAAGGGCCGCAGCCTGGGCACGATCGAGAGTGGCAAGTGGGTCGGGCCGGTCACCTCGCCGATCACCGGCGAGATAGCTGAGAACAACCCGGTACTCGCCTCGGCTCCGTCGATCATCAACGACGACCCTTATGGGGAAGGCTGGTACATCAAGATCAAGCCCGCCGATTGGGAGACAGAGTCGGCCGACCTCGTATCCGGGGACGAGGGGACGGCCGCCTATCAGGCCTTCCTGGACGCCGAAGGGATCTCCTGCAACGAGTGAGCGAGTCCTACCGAGGCTGTCATGTCCCGCCAGACCGGTCCTATGACCTCGAGGGTGATCTCTGGGTCAGATTCGAAGGGGACCTGGTGCGGATCGGCATGACGGACGTGGCACAGACCCGGATGGGGAAGATGGTCTCCATTCTCTTCAAGAAGCCGGGCCGCCGTGTCAAGGCCGGAGGATCTGTGGCCACGGTCGAGAGCGCGAAGTGGGTTGGCCCGATCCACACACCTTTCGCCGGTGAGGTCGTCGAGGTCAACCAGGAGGCCTACGACGCAGACATACTCATCGCCAACCGCGACCCGTACGAGGCGGGTTGGATCTCGCTCGTCCGGCCCGACGACGTCACCTCGCCCTATCGCCCGCTCCTTGGCGGCGATGAGGCCCTCGGCCCCTACATGGAGCGGATCGACGAGCTGGGAATCAGCTGCTTCAGGTGCGAGGACTGAAATGGGGACGCTGAGGACGATCGACTTCGGGCGTGTCACGGGGCTCCGATCTCAAACCCTCTGGCACGCAGTTGCTGCCGGCGTCTCCAATGGCTCGCCGCCCACGCTGTCGTACATGCAACCCGGAGAGAGATACATCTCGATCGGCTACCACCGCAGTGTCAGCGAGATACACCCCTCCAACACGCTCCCGGTCTTCCGCCGCATGGTGGGCGGCGGCCCCGTGTACATCGACGCCGGGCAGCACTTCTTCCAAATCATCGTCCCCCTGTCGATGGCCGATGCCGTCCGGTCCGAGGCGGTCCGCTCGCTTCTGGAGCCTGCGGTGAGAGCCTTCAAGGACGTCGGCGTTCCGGCATCGCTGGACGACGCCAACGAGGTCGTGGTGGCGGATCGCAAGATATGCGGGCACGCGGCGGGCCAGATCGACCAGGCCGTCGTGGTCGTCGGCAACTTGATCAACACGTTCGACCACGCCGCCGCCGCGAGGATCGTCAACGCGCCCAGCAGGGTGGCCCAGGACGAGTTCCTCGCCCAAATGCGGAGATACGTCGCGCCGACGAGCGCAGACCCCAAGCGGTTCTTCCGTGCGCTCGCCACCCGGTACGGGGAGGGTCTCGGCCTGGCACCCGTGGCGGGTGAGTTGAGTGGATACGAGGAATCCGCTCTCACCGAGTTGGACGGCCGATTCGCCGATCCCGAGTGGGTGGGAGGGATGCGAAAGGAGAACGGCTCGATCTGGCGTGCCAAGGTGAAGTCGGGGGTGTGGGTCGGGTCAGCCGCCGTCAACGGGCACAGGGTCACGGCCACCTTTCACGGGAGCGAGGCGCAGGCAATTCGCCTGGAGGGTGCCGAATCGCCCTTCGAGGGGATGGCCGAGTTGATCCAGGAGATGGCGGCCAACCCGCCCGTCTAGGAGAAAGAAGACGACATGTCATCGACGACGGTGAAAGGCTTCGAGGTACGCCTCGATCGCTCCTATGACCTCACACACCACATGTGGGTGATGGTCGAGGATGGCTTGGCCCGGATCGGGATGGACGCCCTCGGGCTCGAAACCTCGGGGACGCTCGCCCATCTGTCTCTGGGCGATGTGAGCTCGGAAGTCAAGGCAGGCGAGTCGTTCGGGTCGCTCGAGGCGGAGAAGTACGTCGGCCCTCTCGTATCCCCGATCTCGGGCGAGCTGGTCGGTGTCAACGGGGCGATCCTCGAAGACCCGGGGCTCGTCCAGAGGGATCCGTACGACAAGGGCTGGATGGTCCAGATCTCGCCCTCGAACACCACAGAGCTGGACGCCCTCCTCAGCGGGGAAGACGAGATCGTCGAGGCCTTCGGCAAGAAGGTCGTCGAGTACCGACTCGAAGGAGTGCTCGCCGAGTGACAACCCAAGCGACCCGGACACCTTTCGACGTCCGCAAACAGAACTTCGAGGACACGATCGAGTTCTACGCGCCAGGCCTCAAGCGTTGGGAGACCTCGGAATGGAAGCCGGCCAACGGCAAGCGCTTTCTCCCGATCTCTGTCACCGGAGATGCTTGCGCGCTGCAGTGCGACCACTGCCAGGCCAATGTTCTCAAGGGAATGATCTCGGCAAGGGCCGGCAAGGACCTCTACGAGATAGCGGAGCGCCTCTGGTCGCAAGGAACCGATGGCATCCTCGTCTCCGGCGGCTCCAAGCGCGATGGGGGCGTGCCGCTCGACAAGCACATGGACGCGATCGCGCGGATCAAAAAGGACCTGCCGATGCGCATCGTCGTCCACACCGGCGTCGTGTACCCGGATGTCGCCGAGGGCCTCGCTCAGGCAGGAGTCGACGCCGTGATGCTCGACATCATCGGGGCCGACGAGACCATCCGGGACGTCTACCACCTCGACCTGACCACGGCCGAGTTCGATCGTTCCCTAGCCCTCCTGGCCGGCCAGGAGCTGCGGATCATCCCTCACATCGTCCTGGGCATGCACTACGGCCGGATGATCGGAGAGTGGAACGCCCTCGAGATGATCGCCAGCTATCCGGTGTCGACGCTGATCCTGGTGGTCCTGATGCCTCTGACGGGTACTCCGATGGCGGGTGTGGCTCCGCCCCCGGTCGAGGATGTCTCGGACTTCTTCGGCCTGGCGAGGACCACGATGCCGACCACGAAGATCAATCTCGGTTGTGGCCGCCCGATGGGGGAGATGAAGAAGCAACTCGATCGTGCCGCTATCGACAACGGGATCAACGGCATCGCGTACCCGGCCGACGGAGCCATCGCATACGCCGGCACCCGCGGCCTCGACCCCAAGCTCTATGAGTTCTGCTGCTCGCTCACATGGGCGGGCGAGGGCCTCCAGGAGGTGTCCATCGCATGACCGTCTGGCGCTATCTAGCGCACGACTCGGTCGGCGCCGCCGAAGGGCTCGCCCTGGACGAAGCTCTGACGGCGACGCACAGGCGGCTCCAGACGCCGTCTCCGACCACTCTGCGTCTCTACACCTATGCGTCCCACGCGGCTCTCTGTGGTCGTTTCCAGCACCTGGACGCGGAGATCGACATCGATAGCTGTAGACGCACGGCAACAGAGTTCAACCGGCGCCCCACGGGAGGAGGCGCAATCGTGATGGGCCAGGGCCAGTTAGGCGTTGCAGTTGCGGCGCCCGCTCCAGTGACAGAGCGCCCCAAGCAGATGCTCCTCAGGTAC
>JBFFIL010000160.1:0-4248 GCA_041556535.1 Acidimicrobiia bacterium
CGAATCCGGCGAACTTCGCCAGCCCGTCGCCGCCGTAGTTGTAGGCCTCCAAACCCAGGGCTATGACTACGACCGTGCTCAGGATGATCCCGATGAGGATCGCTCCCTTCACTCGCCTTGCGAGCAGGGCACCGGTGACAACGAGGCTGCCAACGGCCACCCACGGGAGGGCACCGGTGAAGTCTCCGACCGTGATGATGGATCCACCCGCCTGGAGGAACCCGGCCCCAACGAAGCCGATGATCGCCAGAAAGGCTCCGATACCTGCCGTGATGGCGTGCTTCAGGTGAAGCGGTATCGAGTTCAGGATGTACTCGCGTAGTCCTGTGAGGGCGATGATCGCGAACAGGATGCCCGAGATGAACACCGCACCCAGTGCGGTTTGCCAGGCCATCCCCATTCCCAGAACGACCGTGAACGTGAAATACGCGTTCAGTCCCATCCCCGGGGCGAGGGCGAAGGGGAGCTTCGCCCAGAGCGCCATCAGCAGCGTTCCGAACGCTGCGGCAAGCGCCGTCACCGTCAGAATCTGGGGGAACAAGTCCCCTGGCGAACTGAGGTAGATCCCGTTCGAGAGGATCGCCGGGTTGACGAAGATGATGTAGGCCATCGCCAGGAATGTGGTGATGCCCGCTCTCACCTCCGTTCCGACGTCCGAGCCCCGCTCCGTTATCTGGAAGTAACGATCGAGCCCGCTTGTGCCGGCCGATACGGTCGGCGTTTCAGTAGCCATTCGAATTGACTCCTCCCTGTCGATGGCGCGTCGAAACCTATCCATCGCCGAGAGGCGGTGTCGGGCTAACGGGGATCGGATTTCGCGATCCTCGGGGAGGCCTACGGCCTGATACCGTCAGAGCATGAGCGACTGTTGTGATCCAGGCGTCTATCGCCACCTCTTCAACAGCAAGGAGGCGAGGCGGAGTGTCAAGGGCTACCGCAAGAAGGGGCTCGACCCGATGGCAGGAGCCATAGTCGAGTTCTTGTCCTCCGAAGGAGTGGGGGGCATGGAGCTGCTGGAGGTGGGCGGTGGAATCGGAGCGATCGAGATCGAGCTGTTCAAGCACGGCTTGGAGAAGGCCATCAACATTGAGCTCTCAGCGGGTTATGACGAGACCGCTGCCGCTCTTGCGGCCGAGGAGGGAGTCACCGACCGCATCCAACGGCGGATCGGAGACTTCGTCGAGATCCAGGATGAAGTGCAGCCCGCGGACATCGTCCTCGCCAATCGAGTGGTCTGCTGTTACCCGTTCATGGAGCGGATGATGAGCGCTTTCGTCTCCAAGACCGGCAAGTACCTCGCCCTCGTCTATCCGAGGGAGAAGTGGTACGTCAGGTCCGGGTTGAAAATCGCCGAGCTATTCCTTCGAATACGGGGATGCGGGTTCAGGCCGTATGTCCACCCCGTCTCGGAGATCGAGCGAATCGCGGAAGAGGGCGGCCTCCATGTGCGCCACCGGGACAGCACTGCGATCTGGCAAGCGATGGTCTGGGAGAGAGCGGCCTAGCCACTGCCTCCTGGGAGCGTGTAGAGAGGTGATGGCCTAAGTGAATGGGGCGGTCCACCAGGACCGCCCCATTCACCGGCACGCTTCGGCCGTCCGACTAGCTGCAACCCGTTGTGTCCCCACAAGTGAGACAGACGTAGCAGCTTCCGTTGCGGATGGTCATGTGGCCACAATTCGAGCACACCGGGGCGTCTCCCATGTTCTCCCTCAGGGCCACATCGGCCATGCCGGCCGTGTCTGCCGCGCCCACCACTGCTACGGCCTTGTGCTCCATGACCGCCGGGACGCTCCCGTTGGGGGAGTCGACGAATTCGGCAGCTCGCGCAACCACCTCGACATCGCCTTCTGAAACCGCGTCGCTCAGGTCCAGTTGGACCCCCGCATCGACAGCCATCCCCTTCGGCGGGGCGGCGAGATCTCCTCCCCGGTCCGGGGGCACTTGCGCCAATTCGTCCCTCTGCAGATACTCGACGCCAAGGGCGCGGAACACGTAGTCGATGATCGAGTTGGCCATCTTGATGTTGGCGTGGCCTTCCACAATGCCTCGAGGCTCGAAGGTCTGGAAGGTGAATGTGTCGACGAACTCCTCGAGAGGCACTCCGTATTGGAGGCCCTTCGAGACCGCTATGGCGAAGCAGCTGAGGATGCCCTTGAGCGTGGCCCCTTCTTTGGCCAGATCGATGAAGATCTCTCCAAGCGAGCCATCCTCGTACTCGCCGGTGCGGAGATAGACCTTGTGGCCGCCCACCCTGGCTTCCTGCAGGTAACCGTTGCGTCGTGCCGGAAGCAGGAACCGCGGGGGCTTCATCCCTTGGGTGTAGGCCTCGGACGGTGAGATGCCGGCCGGGAGGTTGCCCCAGTGAATCGCCTTCTCCTTTTCTACGGCGGCCGTGATCTCCGCTGCCTCGTCTTCGCTCTCCTCGCCCTCGTCAGCCGTCGAGTTGAGGGGCTGGGCGGCCTTCGACCCGTCCCGGTAGAGGGCCATCGCCTTGAGACCGAGCTCCCACGAGAGGTGGTAGGCACCCTCTATGTCCTCCGTCGTCACCTCGTGCGGCATGTTGATCGTCTTCGAGATCGCTCCCGAGATGAAGGGCTGGGCGGCCGCCATCATCTTGATATGGCCGTTGTGGTGGATGAAGCGCTCGCCGTATTTGCCGTTCTTGTTCGCGGTGTCGAAGACCTCGAGATGGTCCTCTTTTACATGCGGGGCGCCCTCGATGGTCTGTCGACCGCATATGTGGTCGTTGGCCTCGGAAATCTGGCCCTTGTCGAATCCGAGAGCTCCGAGCAGGTCAAAGTCCCAGCCGGTGTACGTGTCGATGTCGAAACCGAGTCTCTGCAGGGTCTCCTCGCCGAAGGTGAACACGTTGAAGGCATGCCTCAACTCGAATACCCCGGGGAGGGTCGCCTGCAGCTTGATCAGGTCCTCCTCGTTGAATCCAGCTTCCAGGAGGCTTTCGGTGTTGATGTGGGGTGCACCTTCGATCGAGCTGGTTCCCACTATGTACTCGACGACGTCCTGTGTCTGGTCGGGGCCGTACCCGAGACGGCCGAGAGCCGGGGCCACCGACTGGTTGACGATCTTGAAGTAGCCGCCGCCTGCCAGCTTCTTGATCTTCACCAGAGCGAAGTCGGGCTCGACTCCTGTCGTGTCACAGTCCATCAGCAAGCCAATCGTCCCGGTTGGCGCCAGCACACTCGATTGGGCGTTTCGGTAACCGTGATGCTCACCCCGTTCCAGGGCGAGGTCCCAGGATTCCCTGGCCGCCGACAGGAGGTCGGGCGGGCACAACTCGGTGTCTATCCCCATCACCTTGGTTGTGATGTTGTCGTAGTCGGTCCCGTCGTAGGCGGCCACGCGGTGGTTGCGGATCACCCGGAGCATCGCCTCGCGGTTCTCGCTGTACCTCGGGAACGGGCCGACGACTTCGGCCATCTCGGCCGACGTCGCATAAGAGAACCCCGTGAGTACCGACGTCAGGGCGCCGGCTATGGCGCGGCCCTCGTCAGAGTCGTATGCGATGCCCTGACGCATGAGCAGAGAGCCCAGGTTGGCGTAGCCCAACCCGAGCGTCCTGTAGTCGTAGGAGCCCTGTGCGATCGGGGCCGAAGGGAAGTGAGCCATGGCAACCGAGATCTCGAGCACGATGGTCCATAGGCGAACCGCGTGCTTGTAGGCCTCGATGTCGAACGTGCCGGACTCGTCGTCGTAGAACTTGACGAGGTTCACCGACGCGAGGTTGCAGGCCGTGTCATCGAGGAACATGTACTCGCTACAGGGATTGCTGGCCCTGATCCGGCCGCCCGATGGGCTGGTGTGCCACTCGTTGATAGTCGAGTCGAATTGGAGGCCGGGGTCGGCGCAAGCCCACGCCGCCTCGGCGATCCTGGCCCACAACTCCCTGGCCTTCACCGTCTTGCGCACCGCGCCGGTGGTGCGGTTGATCAAGTCCCAGTCGGCGTCGGCCTCGACTGCCTCGACGAAGTCGTTGGTCACACGGACCGAGTTGTTGGAGTTCTGGCCCGAGACGGTGGCGTACGCCTCACCGTTGAAGTCGGCCGGGAAGCCTCCGTGGGAGATGAGCACTTTGGCCTTCTCCTCCTCGACCTTCTTCCAGTCGACGAACGCCTCGATGTCGGGGTGGTCGACGTCGAGGATGACCATCTTGGCCGCACGTCGCGTCGTTCCTCCAGACTTGATGGCACCGGCGGCACGGTCGCCGATCTTGAGAAAGGACATGAC
>JBFFIL010000161.1:0-4227 GCA_041556535.1 Acidimicrobiia bacterium
AAGACCTGAAAGCCACCCGAGTCGGTGAGAACCGGGCGGTCCCATCCCATGAACTCGTGAAGGCCTCCGAGCCCCCCGATGACTCTCGAACCGGGTCGCAGCATCAAGTGGTAGGTATTCGCGAGGACGATCTCCGCGCCGGCATCCAAGAGATCGGCGCTGTCCACCGCCTTGACCGCAGCCCGGGTCCCAACCGGCATGAAGGCCGGCGTTGTCACGACGCCGTGAGGGGTGTGGAGTGTGCCTGCCCTCCCCCGGCCGTCGTTCGCCGAGACCGACCAAGAAACAGCCGTCATGGCCTAGAGGCTAGGTGCGGGACCGGTCGGCCAGCATCGCGTCTCCGAACGAGAGGAATCGATAGCCGCGATCGATGGCCGTCTGATAGGCCTGTGACCACCGCGAGCCCATGAATGACGCCAGCAACACCAACAGCGACGATCCGGGCATGTGGAAGTTGGTGATAAGGGTGTCGACCACCTTGAACTCGAAACCGGGGCGGATGAAGAGGTCCGTCGTCTTCGAGCCCGACCTCACACCACCTTCCCCATCGGCCAAAGACTCGAGCGTCCGCACCACCGTCGTGCCCACGGCGATCACCTTTCGACCTGCTTGGCGTGCCCGGGCAACGGCCTGCGAAGTCGCAACTGGGACCGAGCACCACTCCGAATGCATCTGGTGGTCTTCGATCCGCTCGGCCGTGATGGGGCGGAAGGTGTCCATGGAGACATGCAGGTCGACGGTCGCCATGCCCACACCCCCTTTCACCAGGTCTTTCAACAGTCGGTCGGTGAAGTGAAGCCCGGCGGTCGGTGCGGCGGCCGAGCCAAACGATTTGGCGAACACCGTCTGATAGCGCGAGCGATCCACGAGCTCGCCCGTGAAATAGGGGGGAAGGGGAACCTGTCCCGCCTTCTCGATCGCGGACTCGTCCTCGGTGTCCAACTCAACGACCACGACGCCGTCAGCCGGCTCGGCCCTGACGACCGCAGAAAGCCCGTCGAACTCGATCTCGACACCGGGGCGGAGCCGTCGTGCCGGCTTCGCGAGCGCCTGCCACCTGCCGTCGCCGGTCTTCTCGAGGAGCAGGAGCTCGATGCGGCCTCCGGTTCGTCGGCGCTTGCCGATCAGCCTCGCGGCCCTGACCCGGGTTTCGTTGACGACGAGCAAGTCGCCGGGCGCCAGGAGGCGTGGAAGGTCGCGGAATCGGTGATCGCCCATGTCCCGGGTGTCGAGGAGGCGAGAGTCGTGTCTCGGCTCTATCGCCGCTTGGGCAACCGCGTCCCCGGGAAGGTCGTAGAGGAACTCTGAGAGATCCACGCTCCTAGATAAGCGTGCCCTGTGGGTCCTGTGGCGGGTCGGCTCCGATATGGGCGTAGGCGTTGGCAGTGGCGACCCGCCCCCGCGGCGTCCTCTTGATCAGGCCGGACGTGAGAAGAAAGGGCTCATAAGCGTCCTCGACGGTCTCTGGCTCCTCACCCACAGCGATGGAAAGGGTGGACAACCCAACCGGTCCGCCCCCGAATTTGACGATGATCGCATCCAGGATCGAGCGGTCCACCTTGTCGAGGCCCAATTGATCTACCTCGAAGACATCGAGGGCCTCATTGGCCACCTTCACGTCGATCGACCCCGACGCTCTCGCGACCGCATAGTCGCGGACCCGGGCGAGAAGGCGATTGGCAATGCGAGGAGTCCGGCGGCTACGGGTGGAGATGAAACCAGCCGCCTCGTCGTCGATCTCGACATCGATGATCCGAGCCGACCTCAAGATGATCTTCGCCAAGTCCTCGGGCTCGTAGTAGTCGAGCCTCTCCTCTATCCCGAAGCGGTCACGCAGCGGGGCGGTCACCTTGCCCTTCCGGGTCGTGGCACCGACGAGGGTGAATCGAGGCAGGTCTATCCGGATCGACTGTGCGGTCGGGCCCTTGCCCAGCACGACGTCGAGTTGGTAATCCTCCATGGCCGGGTAGAGGACCTCTTCCACGGCCCGTGGGAGCCGATGGATCTCGTCAATGAAGAAGACGTCCTGGGGTTGGAGATTGGAGAGGATCGCGGCCAGGTCTCCCGGCCGCTCCAGGGCAGGACCGGAGGTGACCCGGAAATTCACGCCTTTTTCTGCAGCGATGATGCCGGCGAGGGTCGTCTTGCCCAGTCCGGGAGGGCCCGAAAAGAGGACGTGGTCGAGAGGCCGGCTCTCCTTGACCGACGCCTCCAACGAGATGGTGAGACGCTCTTTTACCTGCGGTTGTCCAACGAACTCTGACAGGGAGCGGGGGCGGAGAGTGACCTCGTCCGTGTCTTCGACGATGGGGCTGAGCAGGCTCTCCTCACGCATGACGCTGGTTCCCGAGGCTCTGCAGTGCGGTCTTGATCTGGTGCTCTAGCGGGTCGCCGGGATCGACGTCGCCGACCACCGAGTTGATCTCCGCCGTGGTGTAGCCGAGACCTTCCAGCGCCGAGCGCACATCGACCATGTCACTGCCACCGATGATCTCGACCTCCTTGCCCGCCAGCTTCGGGGCCAACTCGAGGACGATCTTCTGAGCGCCCCTCTTGCCAACACCCGGTGTCACCGTCAGCGCGTCCGGGTCCTCCTTGGTTATGGCGAGGATGATCTCGGTCGTCGTCAGCGACCCGAGGAGTGCCAGCGCCAGCTTCGGACCGACGCCGCTGGCTGTGAGCAGCACCCGGAACAATTCGCGATCGGACTCCGCCGCAAAGCCGTACAGGCTGATCTCGTCCTCGCGGACATGAGTGTGGGTGTGGACGACGATCTCCTCACCGACTCCCGGCAGCGATGCGAGGTCCCGCGGCGTCATTGTCAGTTCGTAACCGATCCCGTTGACGTCGATAGCGATGGTTCCCCCCCGGCTGGAGACGAGCATGCCGCGTATCCGCCCGATCATCTCGCTGCCTCCAATGCCGCTGCTCGAAGATGGCACAACGCAATCGCGAGGGCATCGGACGCATCGGCGGGCTTGGGCGCGTCATCCAGGCGGAGGAGGCGGGTGAGCATCTGTTGCACTTGCTCTTTGTTAGCCGAACCGTCTCCGGTAACAGCTGCTTTGACCGCCGTCGGGACGTACTCGAATACCGGGATCCCGGCCTGGGCAGCGGCCAGCAGAGCCACTCCCGATGCCCGGCCCACCGAAATGGCAGTCCGAAGATTGCGATTGGTGAAGACTGTCTCGAGAGCCATCACGGTGGGATTGGTGTCCGAGATCAAGCCGACCAGACCTTCGTGTAGGTCCGCGAGACGCTCCGGCATCGGCTTTTCCTTCGCAGTACGGATCACACCTGCCAGGTGCGCCTTCGGCCATGCGCCACCTTCCACCAGCCCGTAGCCCATGATTGAGAGGCCGGGATCGATACCCAGGACGAACATATGTTCTGTGACAGTACTAGGGCGCGGACAGGTTGCCGAGACTTTCCAACGACGCTTCGGCGCCACGAACCCGACTTACGCGGCGCGTCCAGACGTCCGGCACGCGCCACGCCGTCGGGGGATGTCGAAGCTTGGTCATCGCAACGCTCCGGGCTGAGCGCCGGGCAGGAATGCGGGTGCCGGTCAGAAGGCCCTGTCTACGACGAACTCCACCAACTCCGAGAGGAACCGGCGATCTGGCGTTTCGTCGAGATGCCCGAAGGAAGCGTCGAAAGCCTCCCGCGCTCCATCTGTCAGACCTTGGGCGTAGGAGCGGGCGTATTCGAGGCTCCCGTAGCGATCGATCATCTCCCGGACCCGGCCGATGTCGGCGGAGGACCTCTCTTCCCGCGACAGGTCCAGGAATCCCACCAGCGCCTCCCTGTCACGATCTGATGCCACGCCGAAGAGATGAATCAACATCAAGGTCCGCTTGCCCTCGGCCAGGTCGCCGTCGATCTCCTTGCCATACACCTCGACGGTCGAGGTCAGGTTGAGGATGTCGTCGGTCACCTGGAAGGCGGCGCCCAGGTAGAGGCCGAAGCGAGTCAGGGCTTCGAGATCTGCCCTCCCCCAGGAACCGATCAGGGCGCCGACCCTCAATGGGTAGATCGTCGTGTACGCGCAGGTCTTGAGGGTGACCATCTCGAGGTAGTCCTCGCTGGTGAGGTCAAAGGCTCTGTCCCGTCGCCAACCCAGTTCCATCGCCTGGCCTTCGATGGTCGACCTGAGGAGGAGCCCGTACTCGGCCATCACACGATTGTGCATCGATGTGCCCAGGAGGCCGATGTTCTCGGCCAGGG
>JBFFIL010000162.1:0-4218 GCA_041556535.1 Acidimicrobiia bacterium
AGATGGCCTCGGCATAGGCTTGAGTTTCGGCCGGACGAAGAGTTTCGAAGCCATCCAGCGCTTTGAGGGCCCCATCCACGCGGATGACCGGCGCGGATCCGACCTTCAGATGGATGTCTGAGGCCCCGGCTTTGACGGCTCGCTCGAGGAGCGCGTCTATCTGGCGTTCCATTGGTCTCTTATCGGCTCAGCCAAATGGGGGTTGAGCACTACCTGACAGCCGAGAGCTCAGAGACGCCAGTGGCGTGCCACCGCCCCCGCAGCGTCGGCCAACGCCTGCGACGACGCAGGAGGGGATGAGAGGCCGGATGGCAGGAAGTCACCTGCGCCGCTCAAGCCCCGGATGGTCGCCGACACCGATTGCTCGAGGGCGATCAGGTCGTATCCACCCTCCAACGCGACGACAGTGCGGTTCGGGGGGTGGGTTTCATGCAGCCGTCCTGCCAGCCACCCAAAGTCGTCTGCGGTCAGTTCGAGACCTGCCAGGGGATCTTCCACGTGGGCGTCATAGCCGGCGCTCACCAACACCCAGTCGGCAGAGAACTCTGCCACCACCGGAAGCACGACCTGAGACCACGCGAGCCTGTAGACGTCACCCGCAGTCCCCGCAGGCAACGGGATATTGACATTCGACCCTTTGGGTTCCGAGTCGATGTCGTCGATGCGACCGGTCAGCGGATAGTGGCGATCCTGATGAAGTGACACGTACAGGACGTCAGGGTCCGAGCCGACGATCGCCTGGGTCCCGTTTCCATGGTGGACGTCCCAGTCGAGAATCGCCACCCGGGAACCGCGAGAACGGAGGAGCAGAGCTGCCACGGCCACGTTGTTGAAGACGCAGAACCCCATTGCGCGATCGCGGGCCGCGTGGTGCCCGGGTGGCCGGGTCAGGGCGAAACCGGTCGCCGAGCTCCGGCTTTCCAATTCCTCGACCACCGCAACGACTCCGCCGACGGCCCTCAAGGCGGCCTCCCAACTCGAACTGGAGACGACGGTGTCCATGTCGAGGGCGCCACCGCCGAGGGAGCAGAACTTCTCGATCATCCCGATGTACGCGGGATCATGGGCAAGGGCGAGGACGGATCGCTGCGCAAGGGGTGCCTCTATCTCAATCAGGGGAACGCCAGACCCATCTAGGCCCTTCCTGGCAGCCAGGACGCGATCCGGGGACTCGGGGTGCCCGGGCCCCGTGTCGTGGGCCAGAGCCGAGGAGTGTGTCGCAACAACGACTTCCATCGCCGTACTCTCCCACAGGTGGCGACCGACCTTCACATCCGGGGCCAATGGCCACATCCGATAAGCATCACCCGCAACTGGTCAAAGGCGCACGCCCGGCCGTGGAACGACAACGTGCCCGAGCCTGTCATGCGCCTCGAGCGCGGCAGTGCCGCTTTCCTGCGCGATGCGTCGGACGAGCTCGTCGCGATCAGTGGCCGCGACGTGCTCTCGCCGGCCTTGATGGGCACCTCTGCGCGGATGTGGGAGCGCTCGGGTTATGAACAGGCTTTCCGGTTGAACTTGATGGAGAGCCTGCTGAACCGAGATTGGCCGGCCGTAGCCTCGAACATCACGGTGACGCGCCACCCCGACTGGAAGTCCATCGAAGAGATCGACATGGCCTCCTTCGATCCCTTCTGGCGGATGAGCCCGGCAGGTCTGAGGGAGGCTGCCGCCGCAGCGCCCGCGACCGCCGTACTCACGGTCGGAGATTCGGCTCCCGAGGGCTACGCCATCGTCGGCGTCAGCTGGTCGACCGCCTACCTGCAGCGGATAGCGGTTCACCCTGCCAGCTCGGGAGTCGGGCTCGGCGCCGATCTGCTCCGGTCCGCCGCCCTGTGGGCGCGGAGCAAAGGTGCTCGCCTCATGACGCTCAACGTGCGACCCGGGAACAGCCGCGCCATCGCCCTCTACGAGAGGGAAGGGTTTTCCAGAACGGCCAATTCGGTCAAGGTTCTCCGCTATGCCGCCTGAAGGTCCCTGACGTGCCCGCTTCCGTGCCAGACCGCTACAGCCTCGAGATTCGCCTGGGCCGCGACGGTGATGTCGAGGAGTGGCTGGCCACGGACACGTCGCTCGACCGGCCTGTCCTGGTGCGAACCCTGGGGCCCGAGTCCACGAGCGAGCGGAGAGCCGAGTTCGTGGAGGGAGTCAGCGGGGCGGCCAAAGTGTCTCATCCCCACCTCGCTCGGGTCTTCGCCGTCGACACGGTGGAAGGAGGCGCCTACTCGGTCAGCGAATGGACCGGCGGCGCTTCGGTGGCCGACCGCGTGGATGCGTCGCAGGCGATCGAACTCCCCGACTTCCTGCCCAACGCATCGGGTCTTGCCGGCGCTCTGGCGTCCCTCCACGAGGGCGGGGTGACTCACGGCGGGATCGACCTCCACGCCATCTCCTACTCCGCAGAGCATGCGGCCAAACTGGGCGGATTCGGCCGGGCAAGGCGAACAGGGGCCGAAGGCGACGTCCGCTCACTCGCAGCGGCCCTCGAGACCGCCCTCACCGGGTCGCCCCCCGGCGGTCCGTCCCCCTCGGAGCGGATAGACGGGCTGCCGAAGGCCATCGACCGCATACTCAGGGCCGGGCAGTCGGGAGAGTTGACCGCGGCCGCCCTGGAGAAGGCCCTGCAAGCCGCGCCGACTCCGCGAGCACCGCGAGCAGGGTCGGCGAAGACCTCACGCCGTCTCCTCTATGCGGCATTGGGACTGGTCGTGGCTGCCGTGGGGTTGGTAGCCCTCGGGCTCGCGTTCTCCACCGGAGGCGAGCCCATCCTGCCGCCCGTCCAAACGTCCAACCCGACTGCGTTGGCCACCTCAACGACGGCAAGTGTTCCGGTGAAACGGCCGGATGTTGTCGCCATTGGGAACGTCACAACCTTCGACCCATACGGCGGGGGCGGTGAGCACGACGACGATCTTCCCAACCTCATCGACGGAGACGAAGAGACTCGATGGAGAACGGAGCAGTACTTGGACCCTCTCCCTCTCCTCAAGCCCGGCGTCGGCATCACCTTCACGATCAGTGGCAGTCCGTCGAGGCTTAGCCTTGCCGGGCTCAGCCGGGACACCGTCTTCGAGATCTATTGGTCCGACGCCTACTTCGCAGATCTGAGCGGGTGGTCCCGGGTCCTGGGTGGCAAGGCTGGGCCGGGAACCACCGAAGTCGCCCTGCCAGACCGAGTCGACGGGTTCTGGATGCTCTGGCTCGTCGAACTTCCCCTCCAGACCGAGGGGACCTATTACTCCGCCATCGCGGAAGTACGATTCCTTCCGTGAGCCCGCCGGCAGTAGACGCCCAACTGCTGGCGCGGGTAGCGGACGGCGATCACGAGGCGTTCACAGCCGTCATGACCGCTCACGAGGACCGGGTCTTCGCAGTATGTCTCCGCATCCTGGGCAACCGGGAGGTGGCTCTGGACGCCACACAGGAGACATTCCTCACGGTCTTCCGAAAAGCCAGCCAGTTCAAGGGTGAGGCGGCGGCGGGAACCTGGATATACCGAATCGCGGTCAACACGTGTTACGACCTTCTTCGAAAGGCAAAGCGGAGACGGGCCGGTCCCTTGCCGGAGACCTACGACCCTGCCGACCCTGGCGCCGAGGCGATGGTGGAATCCGCAGCGCTCAGACCCGAGATCGAGCGGGCTCTGGCGGAGCTGCCTCCAGAGTTCAGAAGCGCGATAGTGCTGGCGGACATCGAAGGGATGGCGCTTCCCGATGTGGCCGAGGCGATCGGAGTGCCGGTGGGCACCGTCAAGTCGAGAGTGTTCAGAGGGAGGCGGCTGCTGGCCCGGAGCCTCGGGAACCGAAGCGACCCATGACGACATCAAAGAGGAGAAATGCGTAGACACGAGCTCGAGCTGATCACCGCTCTCGCCGAGGGAACCCTCGATGACGAGACGGAGGCCCGTGCTCTCATCGAGTCGTCCGAGCCTCTACGAGCCGAGTACGAGTCCCAGCGCTCCGCCATACAGGCTCTTCGCGGTTTGCCCACCCCGAAACTGACCGAAGGTGAGCGGGCATCGCTGCGTCGCGACGTCTGGGCCGACCTTCGCTCCAGGCCTTCCACAAGCCGCTCCTCGTCCGCCTGGTATCTCCGCTGGGCCGGCGCGGCAGCCGCGCTGGTGGTTGTGGCGGGCACCGTTGCCGTCTTGAACCAACAGGCGTCGACCGACCTGGCCGCCTCGACCGACCCCGCGGCCGAGACCGCACCACCCTCAGG
>JBFFIL010000163.1:0-4193 GCA_041556535.1 Acidimicrobiia bacterium
AGAGCAGTCCCAGGACCGCAGCCGTGGCGATACCGGACGACCCGATGGACGAGAGGACCTGGCTCAGCCAGTCGATTCCGAAGAAGTCGAATGGCTCCGTCAGCCCGCCGAAGTAGCTCGGGAACACGAAACCGGCGAACAGCACGAACCCGACGATCATCAGGTTGCGCTGAGAGTCCATGTCGGCCCGACGCAACAGCGAGAGCCCGATGGCCGCGATCAGCCCGAACAGCGCCAGGTAGGCGCCGCCCACTATGGGAAGCGGGATGGTGGCCACGACCGCTCCGAACTTGGCAACAAGCCCGAACAGGATCATCGCCAACGCGCCCAAGAGCACCACGTACCGGGATGCGACCCGGGTCAGCCCGACGAGGCCGATGTTCTCCGAGTACGACGTCGAGGCGAATCCTCCGAACAACCCGGTTGCGGCGCAACCAAGGCCCTCGGAGCCGATGCCCCGGTTGATCGTCGTCGAGTCCGGGTCCTTACCCGTGGCGATCCGCGACACGGCGTGGTAGTCGCCGAAGGACTCGATCATCGATGCCAGATATGCCGCAAGGATCCCGATCAGGAGAGTCCCGTCGAACAGGGGTGAGCCCCAGGGGAACAGGATGCCGCCGTCACCGGCGAACTTCCGTATCCACGGGACCGTGTCTCCCGAAAGGGGTGCGAAGTCGACTGCCGCAGCCGTCTCTCCGACCACGAAGACCCCCGTCGCGGTGAGTATCCACGCGATCACATACGAGGTGATGATCGCCAGGAGGACCGGGAACAATGAGAAGAACCGGTACTTCGGCGCCATCACCAGCGAGTACACGAACACCAACCCCAGCATCAAGAGAGCTAGCGGCCAATGGCCCGCTGCCGTGCTGGCCGCCGGTGCGAACAGTGAGAGGCCAATCAGGGCGATCACAGGAGCGATCGTGATTGGTGTCACGTACTTCCTCAGCAACCCGAACAGGCCGCCGAAGCCGATTGTGACCTCCACCGCGGCACCGACCAGGATCAGCCCTGCGATGTAACGCATCGCGTCCGGCCCCGGATGGGCCGCGATGATCGCAAAGAAGGGCACCAGGAATGCAAACGAGACACCCTGGATGATCGGAAGCCTCGAGCCGACGGTCACCTGCAGGAGCGTTGCGATCCCGGAGCAGATGAACACCGAGCTGACGAGGATGGCGATCTGAGCCGCATTCATCTCCATCGCCGGGCCCAAGATCAAAGGCACCAGGATCGTCGCTCCAAACATCGTCAAGACGTGTTGGAGGCCCAACCCCAGTGCCCTGGTAAACGGTTCTGGTCTGTCGTCTAGGCCGTAATTCAAGTCGACCTGAGCTGTAGTCATTTACTCCTCCTCAGAGATCGCCTGCGGTCGGCCGGGAACCTACCCGCTGTATCAGAACGATGTCGGCCAGAGTTCACCCCTCGTCGCGACCTTCTGCGCAGCGAGTATGTTTCAGGGGTCCAGTTGCGTCCACGAGGAGGACTCTCAGTGCCCAACATCGTGAAAGCCGCCCTGGTCCAGACCGCCTGGACCGGCGACAAGGAGTCGATGGTCGAAAAGAACGTCAAGTACGCCTACGACGCCGCCAATCAGGGGGCGCAGGTGATGTGCTTCCAGGAGTTGTTCAACGCTCCCTACTTCTGTCAGGTGCAGGAGGACGAGCACAAGGACACGGCCGAGGCGGTTCCTGGGGGCCCGACCCTCAACCGCATGATCGAAGTCGCCAAGGACACCGGAATGGTGCTCGTCGTCCCGCTCTACGAGAAGGAAGACGACGGCTTTCTCTACAACACCGCGGCGGTGATCGACGCCGACGGCAGCTACCTGGGCAAGTACCGCAAGACGCACATCCCCCACGTCAACGGGTTTTGGGAGAAGTTCTACTTCCGCCCGGGCAACATGGGCTATCCGGTCTTCGACACCGCCGTGGGTCGGATCGGCGTCTACATCTGTTACGACCGCCACTTCCCCGAGGGGTGGCGCGCCCTCGGGCTTGCCGGTGCCAAGATCGTCTTCAACCCGTCCGCTACCAGCCGTGGGCTCTCGATGTACCTGTGGAACCTCGAGCAGCCCGCTTCGGCGGTGGCGAACGAGTACTTCATCGGTGCGATAAACCGTGTGGGCAAGGAGCCTTACGGCGACAACGACTTCTATGGATCGTCGTACTTCGTCAACCCGCGGGGCCAGCTCGTCGGCGAGCCCGCGTCGGACAGCGACGAGGAGCTCATCGTCCGTGATCTCGACATGGACATGATCGACGAGGTGCGCAAGGTGTGGGCGTTCTACCGCGATCGTCGTCCCGACGTTTACGACTCGCTGGTCGCCCCTTAGACCTTCGAAGGAGGACTGAACATGGCGAAGACGCTGATCAAGAACGGGACCGTTGTCACCGCAACGGAGACCATGAATGCCGATGTCCTGATCGATGACCAGACGGTGGTGGCGCTGTTTGCCCCCGGGTCGATGGATCACCCGGCCGACACCGAGATCGATGCGACCGGCAAGCTGGTGATACCGGGCGGTATCGATGTGCACACACACATGGAGTTGCCCTTTGGCGGGACTTTCGCCGCGGACACCTTCGAGACCGGCACCCGTGCGGCTGCGTGGGGGGGCACCACTTCGATCATCGACTTCGCAGTCCAGACAAAAGGCCAGTCCGCCATGGACGGGTGGGAAGCGTGGATGGAGAAGGCCCGGGACAACTGCGCCATCGACTACGGATTCCACATGATCACCGGGGACATCAACGACCAAACCCTCAAGGAGATGGAGCTTCTCGTCCGGGAAGGTGTGACGAGCTTCAAGATGTTCATGGCCTATCCGGGCGTCTTCTACTCCGACGACGGCCAGATTCTCAGGGCGATGCAGAAGGCGGCCGAGGACGGGGCCACGATCTGCATGCACGCCGAGAACGGCATCGCCATCGACGTGCTCGTCGAACAGGCGCTCGACCGCGGTGAGACCGACCCGATCTACCACGGCATCGTCAGGAAGTCGATCCTCGAGGGTGAGGCGACCCATCGGGCGATAAAGCTGGCCGAACTCACCGGTGCCCAGCTCTACATCGTCCACCTCTCCGCCAGGGAGGCCCTCGACGAGGTGATTCAGGCCCGCGACCAGGGCCTGAACGTCTACGCCGAGACCTGCCCGCAGTACCTGTTCCTCTCACTCGACAATCTGGGGAACGGCTTCGACGGTGCCAAGTACGTGTGCTCGCCACCGCTACGCGACACCGCCGCAGGCCACCAGGAGCGGTTGTGGCAGGGGCTGAAGACAAACGATCTCCAAATCGTGTCGACGGACCACTGCCCCTTCTGCATGGGTGACCACCACACATTCGGCACGCAGAAACAGCTCGGTCAGGGCGACTTCTCCAAGATCCCAAACGGCATGCCGGGTGTGGAGAATCGGATGCAGCTCCTCTACAACGGGGGAGTCGCTGAGGGGCGGATCAACCTCAACAGGTTCGTCGAGATCACGGCGACCACGCCGGCGAAGATGTTCGGGATGTATCCGAAGAAGGGCACGATCGCCGTTGGCTCCGATGCCGACATCGTGATCTACGACCCCAGCGGGAAGCACATCATCTCTGCGGACACTCACCACATGGACGTCGACTACTCGGCCTACGAGGGCTGGGAGATGCAGGGCCGGATCGACACCGTTCTGTCCAAGGGGAAAGCCATCATCTCCGACGACGCCTATCACGGCGCTCCGGGTGATGGGGAGTACCTTGCCCGCGGCACGAGTCAGTACGTCATCTGACGTGGATTTCGGCGTAGTTCTCCAGACCAACCCGCCCGCCTCGAAGGTGGTCGAGTTGACGCGCATGGCCGAGGGCCTCGGGTTCACCTATGGCTGGACGTTCGACAGCCATGTCCTGTGGCAGGAGCCGTTCGTCCTGTACTCGCTCATGCTCGACGCAACCGAGGAGATGATCATCGGGCCGATGGTGACCAATCCGAGGACCCGCGATTGGACCGTGATCGCCTCCATGTTCGCCACGCTCAACGAGATGTTCGGACCAAGGACCATATGTGGCATGGGGCGGGGCGACTCAGCGGTGCGCTACACGGGTGGCAAACCGACCACGATCGCGTCGATGGTCGACTCGATGGCGATGATCAAGGCCCTGGTCGCCGGTGAGACGGTCGAGATGCGCGGCACCGAGTTCTCGCTTCCCTGG
>JBFFIL010000164.1:0-4184 GCA_041556535.1 Acidimicrobiia bacterium
CGTGTTCGTCGTCCTGTCGGGCTCGGTGGAGGTCCTGGGCTTCGACGAACAGCCGCTGGCGGTTCTGGGCCAGGGCTCTGTCGTCGGCGAGGTTGCCGTGCTCGCCGGCGGCCTGCGGACGGCAACGGTTCGCTCGGTGGAGGAGACCAACGTCGCGCGGGTGGACTCCGCGAGCTTCGAGCGGCTGGTAGAGGCCTCGCCGGAGCTCTACCGACGGGTCTCGACAGAGGCCATCAGACGCCTCGACCACCGGTGGCTGATGGAGTTCATCACGTGGCTTCTCGGGCCGATCGACCCTCAGGTCGGTGATGCGATCTCCAGATCGGTCGTGTGGCGGCGTTTGAATGCCGGTGAGCGCGTGTTCCGCGAGGGCGAGGCCGCCGATCGCGGTTTCGCCGTCATTCGGGGGAGAATTCGCGTCCTCGAGTCCGAGCGGTTTGGCGGAGGTGGCTCGTACGAAGTCGGCAAGGGAGCGCTGATCGGCGAAGAGGGGCTCGTCGACGCACCTGAGCGAACCGAGACTGCTCTTGCCATTCGCGACTCGGTCGTGGTCGAAGTGCCACGTGAGACCTTTCTGAGCCTCATCGAGGCCTATCCGAAAGTCGTGGCGTCGGTGATGGCGAACCTCATGAGACAGAAGTCGAGTGGGCGCAGGTCCGCGCATCGCTCGGCCACGGCGGTCCTTTCGGTCGATGAGGTCTGGTCCGCCGCGTGGTGCGAGGATCTCGTGGCACAGCTCGAGCGATTCGGGACCGCGTCATGCGTGTCGAGCGACACGATCGACGCGGCCCTGGACAAACCAGGGATTGCGCAGGCTCCGGCGGAGTCACCAGGCGACGTCCGACTGAGCCAGATGCTCCACGAGACAGAGAACGACAACGACCATCTGGTGTATCGGGCAGACCCGGGACCGACCGAGTGGTCGCGGAGAGTCACAAGGCAAGCCGACAACGTGCTCGTCGCGATCGATGCGAGTACCCCCGCCAGCGATCTCGCCGGAATCGATGAGTTGTTGAGGGAGCGGCCGCTGGGCCGGGTGGTCCTGGCTGTCTTACACCCGTCGGACACGAGCCGGCCTCGTGACACCGCGCGCTTCGCCAACAGGTGGGGCCCCGACCTCGTGGTGCACGTTGGTCCCGGAGCCAGGGGTCTCGACGCCGTGGCACGGATTCTCTCGGATCGCGCCACCGGGCTCGTCCTCGGTGGCGGCGGTGCGCGCGGGTTCGCCCATCTCGGGGTCTGGCGCGCACTCGACGAGCTGGGGGTTCGCGTCGATCTCATCGGAGGGGCGTCGATGGGGGCCGCCATGGGCGCGCTCATCGCAAGGGGCACTCCCATCGACGAACTCGACAAAGAGGTCCGGCATCTGTTCAGGGGCCTTCTCGACTACACGCTGCCACTGGTCTCACTCGTCAAGGGCAAGAGGGTCGCCCGAGGCCTCGCGGACTCGATGGGCGACTGGGACATCGAAGACCTCTGGATCCCGTTCTTCTGCACTTCGACGAACCTGACGCAGTCCCGAGTCGTCGTCCATGAGCGGGGGGATCTGGCCCGGGCCGTCAGGGCGAGTGTGGCGATCCCGGGTGTGTTGCCTCCTCTCGCCTCCGAATCCGATCTCTTGGTCGACTCGGGGGTTCTCAACAACCTCCCCGCCGACGTCATGCGTGGGAAGACGCCGAACGGAACATTGATAGCGGTGGACGTGGCCCCACCAGTCGGGCCGGGCTCCCATGGCGACTACGGGATGTCGGTGTCGGCGAGCCAGGTTCTGGGGAGGAAGCTCCGGGGACACGGCAAGAGGTACCCGAGACTGGTTCCGATCCTCCTCCGCTCGATGATCACGGCGTCGATGCGTCAGCGAGACCGTGCGATCGCGGAGGGCATAGTCGACCTGTATCTGGACCTGGACATGCGAGGCATCGGCCTCCTCGACTTCGACACCGCATCGAAGGTGATAAAGGCCGGATATGAGTCGTCCGCGCCGAGGATCGAAGCCTGGCTGAGAGAGCGGGAGGGGAATTAGCCGCCGAGGACCGCGGCGACCAAGTCCTCGGAGGTGACGTCAGGGTCGAAGACCATCTCGATGTCGGGCGTGATCCCGATCCCGCCGAAGTCGAGGCCTCCCGGAGTGAGCCATCTTGCGATCGTCAGCTTTATCGCCCCACCGTTCGTCAGGGAGAAGCGCTGTTGCACCGTGTTCTTCCCGAACGTGTTCTCACCAACCACCGTCGCCCGGCCCCTTTCCTGGAGCACTCCCGAGACAACTTCGGAGGCAGATGCGCTTCCCTCGTTGACCACGAAGATCACGCGCATGTCCTCCGGGACCACCGCACCTCCCAGAACCGGGTAGCTGGTCGAGGTGTCGGGTCCCTGCGTGACGATGACATCGCCGCTGCCCAGGAAGACCGATGTGACGTGGATTGCCGCGTCGAGTAAGCCTCCCGGGTTGTTCCGCAGGTCGACGACCAATGTGTCGATGCCCTGGCCGAGCATGCCGATCACGGCGAATTCGAACCGTTCGCCCGCGTTGGCGGTGAACAATTGGAGCTTGATGTACCCGGTAGACCCGAAGACGTCCGTCTCCAGGATGGGGATCTGAACGGCGGCTCTCGTGATCGTCACGTCGAAACGCTCTCCCGCGCGATCGATGGTGATCGTGACATCGGTTCCTGCGGGCCCGCGGACTGTCGCGGTCAGTTGATCGACGCTCCAGCCGAGGACAGATTCGCCATCGACTCCGACTATCTCATCGCCGCGGGTGAGCCCCGCCCTCTCCGCCGGTGCGCCGGGTATGACCGAGATGATCGTGATCTTGCAGGTAGCGGAGAGAACCGAGCAGAGCTGGTTTTCGTCCTCGATGGTCTCATCCGCGGGTCGGACCAGGGCGCCGATCCCTTCGATCTCCCCTTGCTGCTCCTCGGCGAGAAGCTCGAGTTCCTGGGCGTCGAAGTAGGCCGAATTGGCGTCGAGTGCGAATGCGGCGAACCCCTCGACTATCGCCTCGGCCGCTTCGTCGTTGGAGTCCGCCTGCTCTGCCGCGACCTGGCAGGTGCCCGCGAACGCTTCGCTCACGAGCACGCAGACGAGCGGGTCGTCGGTGTCGGCGCCATCGAGCCCGCGCAGGCCCTCGATGGCGGCTTCGGCGAGGGCCTGATCGGCCACGGGGTCCACATAGTGGGTTTGTATGAGGTCGTAGGCCTCACACACGATCTCGAGGGCTTCGGGCACCGACTCGCAGTCGACCTCGCTCACCACGCGCTGGCCGTGGGTCGTGGTCGGGCCCGATGTCGTCGGTTGGGTGCTGGTTGTTGGCCCGGGCTCGGTGGTGCTCGGCGCACTCGTGACGGTGCACGCGGCGGCAACGGTGGCCAGGACGGCGATGACTACGAGAAGACGCTTGCTCATGGCACGACACCCATAACGGCGGAAACCAACTCCTCGACGCTCAACCCGGCGCCAAGCTCCAGAATGTGGTCGGGGCTGAGGCCCCCGGCCGCCACGGTCACCCCGGCTGAGGTCAACCATCGGCCCGTGGTGACGAAGAGCTCTCCGCCGTTTCTCAGGTCGAAGGGTATCTGCACGGCATCTTTACCAAACGTGTTGACCCCGACCAGCACCGCATCCCGGCTGTCGCGAAGGGCGGAGGCCAGTATCTCCGCTGCTGAGGCTGTTCCCCCGTTCACAATCACGATCAGACGCTCGGACGTGGCCAAGCCTCCGACGGCCGCAATCAGATCGGCGCTGTCATCCCGCTCCACGACCTTTGCCACCACGCCTCCGTCCATGAAGAGAGATGCCACGCCCACAGCCGACTCGATTCGGCCCCCCGGGTTGTCTCGGAGGTCGATTACGAGGGTCTGTGGTGCCTTGTCCTCGAGCACCGTCAGCGCTTCTCCGACGAGGGCCGGTATGTCACCCTCGAAGTCCGGGATGCGTATGTAGCCAACACCGACTAGGAGGTCGTTCACCTGGACCGTCGGCACGGAAAGCCTGTCACGCACGATCTCGAACTGGAGGGTTTCTCCATTTCGTTCGATCGTCAACATCACGTGCCCGGTCTCGTCGCCTGCGATGGACGCGGCGACGCTGGTGAATACCTCACCATCGACTGGCCTTCCGGCCGGCGCGACACGTTCGAAAACATCACCGCAAACCAGCATCTGCGCATAAGCGAGGGGGAAACA